>CAYGPA010000182.1:6092-9611 GCA_964351535.1 uncultured Planctomycetaceae bacterium | reverse complement strand
GAGATCCCGGCGCCCTCCAGGTTCAGCGTGAAGAGGTCGGCGGGTGCGAACGACAGCACGCGCAGGGACTGGCGGCTCGGCTGCCAGGCGAAGAAGAGCTCCGCGCGGTGGGCGACCAGGGCCGAGATCCCGCCGAGGACGAGCAGCGAGGCCGCGAGCATGCGCCGCGCGCGTCGATCGGCGCGGCGCAACGTGCCCCAGGCGATGCGCGGGCGGCGGGCGGCGGAGAGGGGCTCGCGGCGGTTGCGCGGGCGCCAGAGGTCCTCGCCGCGCAGCGTGGCGCGGCAGAGGCGGCGGAAGACCGCGCTGCCGGCCAGCGCCAGCGCGCAGGCGACGACCTGCACGCCCGACAGCAGCAGGTCGTGGCGCGGCAGGCAGCGCAGCCACATGCAGAGCAGCGTGGCGGGCACGACCCAGTACGCGAGCGCGGTGGACACGCGACCCTGCACGTCGGTGAACGGCAGCTTCCAGCGCCGCAGGTTGGGGAAGTGGCAGCGCACCAGGCCGCTGAGCAGCCAGGGGTGCGCCTTCTTGTCGAGCGCGATGCCGTCCGGGAACTCCGCCGGAAGATCCGACAGCGACTCCCACAGGCGCTGGAGGTAGAGGCAGAGATAGAGGTACACCGCGCACAGCACGAGCGGCGCGACGTAGTAGAAGCTCAGCGTCGGCACGGGCGTGTCGAGGATCGGCAGCGTCGACGTGGCCGAGTTCAAGAGCAGCTCGAGGTCCGTCGTCGTCCCGATCGTCAGGCCGACGTAGGAGCACGCCAGGAGCTCGGTGAGGAACAGCCGCCGCGAGGCGCGCGTGAGCTCCTCGACGTGCGCCAGCGGCTCGAAGTCGCGGATGCCCGCCGGCAGCTTGGCGCCGGTCACGCACGCTCCGCGCAGCTGCCATCCGAAGAGCGAGCGCGCGTCCTCGAGGTCGGCGTCGGTGAGGTCGGCGTGGTCGAAGCGCGTCTTCCCGAGCTCGGCGCCGGTGAAGCTCGCGCCGCGCAGGCTCGAGCGGTCGAGCTGCGCCTCCTCGAGCACGGCGCCGTCGAGCCGCACGCCGTCGAGCCGCGCCCCGCGCAGGTCGGCCTCGCGCAGCCGCGCCTTCGAGAGGTCCGCGCCGCGCAGGTCGGCGCCGCTCAGGTCCGTTCCGCGCAGCTCGGCCGCGGCGAGCCGCGCGTCGCGCAGGTCCATGCCGGAGAGGTCCACGCCCGCGAGGTCGGCGCCCGCGAGGTCCAGCACGAGCGCCGCCCCGCCGACGTCCTCGCGCCGCGCGGCGACCGCGCCGCGCCCCTCGCGCAAAAGCTCCACGTGCTCCAGCTCCGCCATCGCTCCTCCGGGCGGGATCCTACCCGAGCCCGCCGCCGGCGCGTCCCGCCCCGCCCCGTCGGCGGACACGGTTCCCGAACCTGGCTCCGGGCGCCCCCGGAAGCACCCGGCAGCGCCCGGAAGCACGCCCTTGAACCCCGTCCCAAGAGAGAAGCCATGGGAATCCTCCGCAGCCTGTCCGACGAGGTCTCCGCGCTGGTCGAGGAGCTCTCCCCCTCCGTCCTGCACGTCCGCACGCTGCGCGGGGGGCGCCGCGTGCTCGGCGGCGGCTCCGGCTTCATCGTCACGCCCGACGGCTACGCCCTGACCAACGCGCACGTCGTCGAGGGCGCGCTGGGCATCGAGGTCGAGCTCGCGGACGGCCGCGTCGTCCTGGCGGACCTCGTGGGCGCCGATGCGGCGACGGACCTCGCGGTGCTGCGCGTCCCGTCCGAGGAGCCGCTCGCCGCGGCGCGGCTCGGTGACTCGAATGCGCTGCGCGTGGGTGATCCCGCCGTCGCGATCGGCAGCCCGTTCGGACTCGCGCGCACCGTGACGCTCGGGATCATCAGCGCGCTGGGGCGCACGCTCCCCGTCCCGTCCGGGCGCCGGATCGAGGGCGTGATCCAGACCGACGCGCTCCTGAATCCCGGCAACTCCGGCGGTCCGCTCGTCGATGCCGACGGGCGCGTGGTCGGCGTGAACGCCGCGATCCATCCGGGCGCGCAGGGCCTCTGCTTCGCGATTCCCGCGAACACGGCGGCGTTCGTGCTGTCGGAGATCCTGCAGCACGGCCGCGTGCGCCGCGCCTACCTCGGTCTCGCGGTCGAGGAGGTCCTCTTCCCCGCCGCACGCGCACGCGCGCTGGGGCTCGACACGAACCGCGGCGTCGCGATTCGCGCCGTCGAGCCCGGCGGTCCGGCGGCGGCGGCCGGCCTGCGCGCGGGCGACGTGCTCGTGGCCGTCGGCGGCCAGCGCGTCGAGACCGTGGCGGACCTGCATCGAGCGCTCGACGCCGAGGCCATCGGGACGGACGTGGAGCTCGCGCTTCTGCGCTCCGCCGAGAGCCTGCGTCGCATGGCGCGTCCGACGGAGCTGCGCGTGCGCCCCGTCGCGGTCGATTGACTCAACGCACGGACGTGCAGGCGACGTCCAGGATCGGCCCGGCGAGCGCCTCGGCCAGCAGGGCGTTGCCCTCGGCGTTCAGGTGCACCCAGCTGACCAGCACGTCGCGCCGCGCGTCCAGCGCCTCGATCGCGTCGACGTAGCGCACGCCGCTCTCCCCCACCCAGCGCTCGAGGTCGCGCATCAGGTCCGCGTGCGTCAGGAACGCGAGCTGGATGGGGCGCACGCCGCCCTCCTCGGCGAAGAGCGCGCGCACGCGCTCCTGCTCCTCGGCGTAGGTCATGCCGCGGCGCTCGGCGTCGTCGAAGAGCAGCGACTGGACCTGCTGGCTGACGACGATCAGCTCGATCCCCGCCGCGGCGCACTCCTGCCTCAGCAACTCGAGGTTGGGGACGAAGTCGGAGAGCTTCGCCGCCACGTTCGCCTCGAGATCCTGCTCGGTCAGGGTCTGCATCCGCCCCGCGAAGGTGTCGTCGAAGTACGCCACGGTGATCAGCGAGGACTTCAGCGTGCGGAACACGCTGCTCAGGAACGAGACGCGCCCGAGGTTGCGCTTGACCGACGACACCGAGCTCTGCTCCTTGCGGACCTGCGAGCAGTCGTTGATGCCCTCGTAGAACGTGACGACGTCGGGCCGGAGCGCCAGGGCCTCGTTGCGGAAGAGCGCGAGGACCTGCGCCGTCGTGAGGTGCGGAACGCCGAGGTTGACGACCTCGAACGGCGCGCCGTCGCAGCGCTCGTTCAGGATGCGCTCCAGCAAGGCCGGATAGGTCTCGTCGTCGCGGTTGTGGTAGCCGAAGGTCGACGAGGCACCCAGCGTCACGACGCGCACCGTTCCGGGCTTCGCGACCTCGTCGAAGTCGCGCCCGCGGAAGCCGCGGTCGTTGATCGTGACGTCGAAGACCTCCTTGGTCGCCTTGTCGAAGTCGCGGCGCGTCTGGTTCGGGAAGTACTTCGAGTAGCCCGCCTGCTCGTTCTCGTGGTTCTTGACCGAGTGCTTGGCCTCGAAGCTCTCGTGAATCTGCTCGATCTCCTGCCGGTGCCGCGACGTTCCGTAGAACCACACGCTGGGCCCCACCCTGGACGCGAAGATCCCGCG
>CAYGPA010000182.1:0-5992 GCA_964351535.1 uncultured Planctomycetaceae bacterium | reverse complement strand
CGGGATCGACGCGCGCGAGCGCCATCAGCGCGTAGGCCGTCCCGTACGGCTTGTGGTAGCTGTACAGCGGGTAGTCCCAGAAGGAGCCGTCCGGCTGCCGCGTCTTCAGCACCGCCTCCGCCATCGGAGCCGAGAAGCGCCGGCGGTCCTCCGCGTCGCTGTCGGCCAGGACGTAGGCCGCGTACGCGTGCCCGTAGAGGTAGAAGTACCCCGAGATCGCGTACCACGACTCGTGCGGGATCGGCCGCCGCAGCGCGACGACCTGGAAGCGCGCGTGCTTGACCAGCAGGTCGCGCAGGCCGCGCTGGAAGTCCGCGGGCGCGACCTCGCGGCCGAAGAGGTCCAGGGCGTACTGACACGCGGGCGTGCGGCACGCGGCGCCCTTGACCAGGTTGATCCTGGAGGCCGGCGCGCGGTTCCAGAGCTCGCCGTAGGTGAACGCGCCCAGCGGCGTGCGGCAGCGTTCGACCGAGTCGAGCGCGCGCGAGAGCATCTTCTCCGGCACGTCGACGCCCGCGCGGCCCGCGCGCTCGAGCCCGACCAGGATGGTCGCCGTGGTGAAGCTCATCGACGTGAACGAGGGCTGGTACGTCCGCGGCGGCGACAGGGACAGGTAGCCCCAGCCGCCGTCGAGGCACTGGTAGCGACCGAGCTTGTCGACGAGCTTCGCGCACACGTCGAGGATGCGCTCGCGCCGCGGATCGTCGGGGCGCCGCAGGAGGTGCTCGCCCAGGCCCTGCAGCGCGTAGCCGAAGGCCCAGACGCTGTAGTGCTCCAGGGCGTCGGCGCGCTTGACCTCCCACTGCTCGAGCAGGCCGTCGACTCCGCGGTCGATGGCCGCGGCCACCGCGGGCGTGTCGACGCCGCTGTCCGCGAGCGCCGAGACGCACAGCGCCGTCGTCGCCACGCGGAACGCGTGGTGCGAGCCGGGGACGTCGCACAGCACCTCGATCGGGCGCGGCGAGTGGTGCGAGCCCCACGTTCCGCGCTCGGACTGGTTGGCGAGCAGCCAGGCGACGCCCTCGGCGACGGCGGACTCGACGCGCTCCCGCAGCGGCGGCAGCGCGGCCGCCTCGGCCGCCTCCGGCCCGGCGTCGACGGTCGCGTGCGTCCGCGCCGCGCCGGGCGACGGCACGCTGCCGTCGGCGAGGGCCGCGAGGGGGACGAGGAGGGCCAGGGCCGCCGGCGACCTCATCGAGCCCCGCCCGCTCCGGCCTCCGAGGCGCTCGCTCCGGCTCCCGACGGGGCACCGGCCAGCACGCGTTCACCCGCGCGCAGTCCCCCGGTCACGACGACCTCGCCGCCTCCCCCGCCGGCCGACGAGCCGAGGCGGACGCCGCGGCGCGCGAACTCGCCCGCCGGTCCGGCGACCCAGCAGTGCGCCTCGTCCCCGCTGCCGTGTACGGCGGCGCGCGGCAGGACCACCGCGTCGGGCTGCGGCTCCCCGGTGATCTCGACGGCGGCGCGCATGCCCGCCGCGACGCCGGCGGCCGGTCGCTCGAGCAGCACGCGACCGAGGAACTCCGCCTCCGGCTTCGAGCCGCTCGCGTGCGTCGGGAAGGCCTCGAGCTCGAGCGTGCCGATCCACCGCGCCTCCGCGCCGGTCTTGCCGGAGACGGTCACCGCCTGTCCCGCGCGGACCACGCCGAGCTGCGACTCCTTCACGAGCACCGACACGGCCCGCGGGTCGGCGTCGGCGACGGTGAAGAGCTCCTGGCGCTGCGACGCGCGCGCGCCGCGCTCGTGGTCCGGACGGTTCGCCCCGGCGCGGTAGTCGTCCAGGCCGCCGTGCAGGAGCACGCCGGCGCGCGGCGCGCGCAGCTCGAAGCGCTCGCGGTCGGCCTGCAGGCGCCCGAGGGCCGCGCGCTGGTCGTCGAGCGCCAGCGAGCTGCGGCGGACGTCGTCGTCGCGCTTGCGCGCGTCGATCTCCTGGGTGCGGACCAGGCGCTCGAGCGCGGCCTCCTGACTGGCGACGGCCTCGCGCCGCTGCTCCCCGCGCAGCGCGCGTTCGTACTCGCGCTCGTAGGCGAGCTTGTCCTGCTCGATCTTCTGGCCGGCGCGCGAGCGTGCCAGGTTGCGCCGGGAACGCTGCAGCACGATCTCCTCGGTCGCGTCCACCAGCTCGTCGTCGCGGTACATCGCCTCGAGCTGGCGCAGCTCGTCCTCCTGGTCGTCGATCGAGTGCTGGCGGTACTGCGCGCCGAGCTCGTCCCCGCGCTGCACGAGCTCGAGCTCGTGCGCCTGCCAGCCCTCCAGCGCGCGCCGCGCGCGGTCGAGCCCGCTCTCGGCCTCGGCGCGCTTGCGCTGCGCCGCCGCCGCGTCGACCTGCGCGCGCTCCGCGGTCCCCGCGTGCCGGATCGCGGCCGACTGCAGGTCGAGCTCGGCGTCTCGGAGCTGCCGGTCGATCTTCGTCGGGTCGAGGCGCGCGACGACGTCGCCCGCGTTGACGAAGCTGCCGTGCGGCTGCACGTCGAGGAAGATCAGCTCCCCCGAGAACTCCTGCAGCCAGAGCGCGAGCTCCTCGCCGTCGAGCGGCGCGAACGTCCCCTCCAGCTCGACGGTCTCGACGTGCGCGCGCGTCTCGGCGGCGACGACCGTCGGCGCGGGCGCGTCTTCCTGGGCAGGGGTCGCGAGGGCGAGCAGCGGGAGGGCGATCCGAAGCGTCATGGAGGTTCCTCCGAAGGGGATGCCGGACCCGGGCGGCCGCGGAGAACCGCCCGGCGGACCGCTCCGGATCCAGCCGGCGCAGCCGGACCGAGGATAACGGGCTCGCTGCCCGTGGGCTCAGTCGCCGGGGGAATCCGGTCCGGAGGCCCGCGCGGTCTCCGGAGCGACCTCCGGCGGCGCGGGCGACGCAGGGGCCGACGGGGGCTCCCACTGCACGGACGCCTGTCCACCGGGCGCGAGCACGAGGGTCCGGCGCTCCAGCTCGGAGCCGTCGGCCCCGTACAGCGCGAGCGTCCAGGTCCCTTCGGGCGCCGTCAGCAGCGCCGTGCGGCCCTCGACGAGCTCGACCCGGAGCGCGAGCAAGCGCTCGTCTCCGACGCTCGAGGCCAGCGGGATGGGGTCGCCGGCTTCGTCGAGCAGCTCGATGCCGCGCAGCAGCTCGGACGCCGACTCCACGTAGAACTCGGAGTGCTCCGCGACGCGCAGGAGCAGCTCCTCGTCGCCGAGCTCCGCCAGGCCGTCGAGCGACTCCACCTGGGCGTCCACCGTCTCCGCGCTGACGACGAGCTCCGCGTGGCGGTGCGGGACGCGCGCGAGCTCGAAGCGCCCGTCCTCGTCGGCGATCACCGCGGCGCCCTCGCGATACTGCGCGCCGCCGCTCGTGCGCGCGCGCTGGATGCGCAGCTGGATCTGCGCGCCGGCGAGCGGCCGCCCGGACACCGACTCGACGCGGCCTCCGACGTGCTCGATCCACGCGTCCGCCGGGACCTCGACGACGAGGTCCTCGACGTCGGTCGCGTGCGCCTCGGTGTGCACGACGGCCAGCGTCTCGGGATCCCAGACGCGCAGGCGATAGCTGCGCGAGAGCAGCCCCGGCAGCTCGAAGTAGCCCTCGCCGTCGGTCGTGGCCTCGGGCAGCGAGCCGCCTCCGACCAGCTCCTCGAGGTGCAGCGGCAGCTCGAATTCCGGGAAGGTCCCGCTCGCCTCCAGGGGCGACACGATCCAGCTCGTGCACGGCGTTCCGTCGGCGGCGACGACGCGGCCGCGCAGCGCGACCGTCGCTCCGCCGAGCGTGAGCTCGACCGCGGACTGGTCGTCCGGAGCCCGCTGCGCGATCGCGGTGCCGAAGTCGGACACGAAGGCGGGTTGCGTGCCGGGGAGCCAGGCGTAGAGCGGAGCGCCTTCGACCAGCTCCTCGACCGGGAGCGTGAAGGCGCCCTGCCAGTCGCAGACCGTCTCGAGTACGCCGAGCCGCACGCGCGCGTCGCCCGCGGCCTCGCCGTCGGCGCGCAGCACCACGCCGCGCACGGCGGGCCCCTCGTCCGACGCCGGCACCACCTGGGGCTCCACGGCGTCGTCGACGATCCAGGTCAGGTCGTAGCTCGACAGGCCCGGCAGCTCGAAGGACTCCGGCTCGAACTCCTCGCCGGAGACCGCCACGACGGCGCCCTGGACCGCGGGCACGCCGAGCAGCTCGAAGTAGCCGCGCTGGCTGGTGCGGGTCGCGTACTCGCGCAGGCCGGCGGAGGCCGCGCCGCCGGGCAGGTCGCCGAGCAGCTCGGTCGGCATCTCGAGGCGCACCTCCGCGTCGGCCACGCCCGCGCCGTCGGCGCGCACGACGAAGCCGGAGAGGTCCATCGCCGGCGCGGCGACGAGCACGAGCCCCTCGGTCGGCAGCTCCTCGCCCAGCGGCGCCGCGACGACCGTCGCCCAGCTGCTGCCGTGCGTCTCGACCAGGTGCGCGCCGGGCTCGGTCTCGAGCTCGAACGCGCCCTCGCCGGCGCTCCAGCCCAGGATCTCGTGGGAGGCCTCGCCGTCGATGCCGAGCGGGACCCCGAAGATCGCCTCGCGCGAGTTCGCGCTGACGACGTGTCCCTGGACGCGGACGCGGAGCACCTCGGCCGTCGCCGTCGCGACCACGTCGGCCTCGTCGTCGCCGCTCCCGTCGCTGCCGAGGCGACGGCGGCCGAAGGAGACGCCGGGCGCCGCCACGCGCACGCCGACGAGCTCGCCTCCCGGTGCGAGGGACCCCTCGACGCGCAACGGGCCGCGGTCCGCCTCCGGATCGTGGATCCGCAGGGCGAACAGCAGCAGGGTCAGGGCGGCCCCTGCGATCGAGAGCGACGCTGCGAGCGTGCGCCAGGATGTCTTTTTTTTGGTGACCATCGGCTGCGCTCCCGACGAGTCGAGGGGGTCGCGGGAGGTCGCGGACGGCGGGCAAGAACCGAGACCTCTACCACGGCCCGCCCGAGCTGGCCATCGGCGGGGGCCGGTTTGGAGGGCCACCCCGCGTCCTGGACGCCCGGGGGCCTCCGCCGTCGCCCGCGAGGACCGCGACCCGAGATCCCGGCGGAGCCCGGCGAGCGCTGCTATCCTGCTCGGCCATGAGCCACGAGACCTTGAATCCGACCGCCGCAAAGGCGCTCCTCGACGCCGGCGAGGGCTGGGCCTACCTCGACGTCCGCAGCCAGCCCGAGTTCGACCAGGGGCACGTCCCGGGCGCCTACAACGTGCCGTTCGCGCACTTCGACCCGGCCACCGGGATGACGCCGAACCCCGAGTTCACCGCCGTCGTGGAGCGGCACTTCGCGCCGGACCGCAAGCTCGTCGTCGGCTGCGCCGCCGGCGGCCGCTCGCAGCGCGCGTGCGAGCTCCTGGCGGCCGCGGGGTACACGCAGCTCGTCAACATGGACGGCGGCTTCTCGGGTCGGCAGGACGGCGCGGGGCAGATCGTCGAGCAGGGCTGGCACGGTCTCGGCTTTCCCGTCGAGAGCGCGGCTCCGCCGGAGCGCTGCTGGCCGGGGTTGTGCACGTGATGCGCGCGTACGCGGCATCGGCGCTGGCGCTCGCGCTGCTCGCGAGCTGTGCGGCCTCGGGCGCGGGCTCCGACCCGCACACGCTGCAGCTCGTCGAGACCTGGCCCGTGGAGACCAACCTCGACCACCGCAGCATCCCGGACACGCACGAGGTGTGGGTCGAGATGATCGAGGGCGCCGAGACGTCGATCGACTTCGGCCAGTTCTACGCGTCGAGCCAACCCGGCAGCCGGCTCGAGCCCGTGCTCGCAGCCCTCGAAGCCGCCGTCGAGCGCGGCGTGCGGGTGCGCTTCCTGTCGAGCTCCACCTTCGTCGACACGTACCCCGAGACGCTCGCGCGGCTGGCGGACATGGGCGCGGAGGTGCGCGACATCGACTACCGCGAGATCGGCGGCGGCGTGCAGCACGCGAAGTACTTCGTCGTCGACGGGCGCGACGCGTTCCTCGGCAGCCAGAACTTCGACTGGCGCGCGCTGGAGCACATCCAGGAGCTGGGCGTGCGCGTGCGG
>CAYGPA010000181.1:8700-9615 GCA_964351535.1 uncultured Planctomycetaceae bacterium | reverse complement strand
GGCGTTGCCGAAGTGCTCCGTGAAGTAGGGGAGCATGGCCTCGACGACCCGCGGATCGCAGGGAGTCGTGGCCTGGTAGTCCATGTAGATCGGCTTCTTCATCGGTGTCTGCCGGCGTGGGCTAAGGGGTCGCGTTCGGTGTCAGGGGGACTGCGGCCGGATGGGCCAGGGACTCGAGCGTGACGTGGCTCATGACGTCCCAGATGCGATCGCGGACGCGGTGGATCGGAGAGCGAATAGGACAGGTGGGCTCGACCTCGCAGGTGCTTCCCGAGCCGTCGAGACCCGTCTCGCAACTGGTGAGCAGCGGCGCGCCCTCGAGCGCGGCGACGAGTTCCGCGAGCGTGACCTCGGACGCGGGACGCGCGAGCGCGTATCCGCCGGCCGCGCCGCGCTGCGAGTCGACGAACCCCTCCCGCTGCAGGTCCTTCAGGACCTGGGCGACCAGCCGCGGGGGAACGGGGTAGCGCTGGGCCAGCTCGCGCGCGCTCACGAATTCGCCGCGCCGATCCACGAGGTGGACCAGGGCGATCAGGGCGTATTCGGTGCGCTTGGTGAGCTGGAGCACGGGATGTGGGCCGGCGGGCCGGGCACTCCTGGGCCAAATCAGTACCATTTTGGTGCTATTTGAGACGCAAGAGAGGCCGCCGGAGCGGCGGCCTGGGCCCATTCGGGTCCCTCAACATAGCTCAGGGACGGCCTGGGGCCACCGCCGAGGGCAAAAAACCTCACGCCGACGGAAGGTATGGGGACTGCCTGGGTTTCGTGCGGACCCCACCTCCGGTGGTCGGCGGAACCCCCGGGGCCCTGCGGAGCTGGGCCGCCGTCCGCCCGGTCCAGGGCCTCCGGTCCTCCGTGGCGGAGGAGGAGGCCCCGTTCGAGCCCGGTGCGGTTCACCCTGGCTCGGCCGGGGTG
>CAYGPA010000181.1:0-8690 GCA_964351535.1 uncultured Planctomycetaceae bacterium | reverse complement strand
ATTCCCCCACCGGCAGTCGACGGAACTCCCGTGGCCGCGCGGAGCTGGGCCGCCGCCCGCCCGGTTCGGGGCCTCCGATTCTCCGTGGCGGAGCGCGGCGGCCCCGCTCGAGCCCGGCGTGGGGGGTCGAGCACCTCGGCGCACACCTCCACCCCGGCCTGGCGGGGGGGGTGGTCCGGCCTGCCGCCTGGATTCCACACGGAACCCGGACAGTCCCGAGGGCTCAAGACGCGGCCCCGCATCACCCGATCACCAGGAAATGCCCGAGACCCGCGACACCATCTGCATCACCTGCGGTCAGACCCTGGGAGACGTCCCGCGCCTGCATCGACTCGCCGACGGCTCTCCCTGCCCCTCCTGTCGGGATCGGCTGCTGGAAACGCTTCCGCCGCTGCTCCCCAGGTCAGGACCGGTCGCGGCCTTCGAGTCCGACGACTTCGACGACTCGTCGGAGCCGGAGTTCGACGAATCGCCGGAGTTCGAGGTCCGTGACTCCTTCCGGGACGGCTCCGACGGCGGCCGCGCCTCGGGCGCGGACTGAGTTCGTCGCGAGAGGACGGCTGCCCGGGCGCGGGCGACCAGGCCGGACCGCGGTCAGCTCGAGGACAGCCGCGCCCGCAGCTCGTCGGGCAGCGCCGTGGGGCGTCTGGAGCCCTCCAGGCGCACGCACGCGAGGTCGGTGGAGCCCTCGACCAGCAGTCGGGCGTCGGCGGCCCGGCGCACCTCGTACTCGAAGACGACCGAGGCCTTGCCCAACCGGGTGACGCGGGTGATCACCTCGAGCTCCTCGTCGTAGCGCGCGGAGTCGCGGAAGCGCAGCTCCGCTCCGCGCACGACCAGGCCCCAGCCGCGTTGCTCGAGCTCCGAGTAGGAAAGCCCCAGGCTGCGCATCAGGCGGGTTCGGCCCTCTTCCATGTAGAGCAGGAAGTTCGCGTGGTGCACGACGCCCATCTGGTCGGTCTCCCCGTAGCGGACACGCAGGAGGTGCTTGCCCTCGGGGCCCGGGGAGTCGGAGGTCGCCATGTCCGCATGATGGCAACGCTCCGTGCGCGCGGCCACCGCCGCGCCTGGGTCGTGCCCGGGTCGCGCGTCGCCGAGAGCGTGATCGGGGTGGCGGCCGCGGCGGCCCTCTTGGTAGAACCCTGGGGAGTGCCCACGTCGTCCAGGAGACGGCCAGAGGGCTTCTCGCGCCCGCGGAAGGCCTTTTTTCCACCGGGACAGCAGCCCCCGACCGACCCCAGAACCCGACCATGCCCCTGGACCGACCCTCCCGCTCCCAGCGCCGCGGCGACCCGAACGTCGCCGCGCTGCTGACGTGGTTCGTCCCGGGCGCGGGCCACGTGTACCTCGGCCGGATGGGCTTCGGGCTGCTCGCGTTCGCGCTCGTCGGCGGCCTGTACTACCTGGGCGTCTCGCTCTCCGAGGGCATGACCTTCCAGTACCTCGACCCGGAGCTCCGCTCGCGCTTCGCGCCCGCGCTATCGCCGGAGGCGGGCTGCCTCGGCGGGTTCCTGTGGCAGATCCAGCGCTTCGGCTACGGCGGCATGCAGGTCGAGCTCTTCCCGCAGGGCATGGTGCTCGGCAGCCTGCTCGCCGCGGCGGCCGGGGTGTTGAACGGCATCCTCATGGTGCAGGCGCACTGGGAGGCCCAGGGTCGATCGGCGGCGCAGTCGCCCGCGCGCTGGGTCCTGCTCGCGTGGCTGCTGCCCGGGCTCGGACACTTCATGCAGGGGCGCCGGCGGCGGGCCTGGATCGTGTTCGGTCTGCTCATCTCGCTGTTCGCGCTGGGGACGCTCTTCGCGGAGGGCACGAACCTGAGCCGCGAGCGGCACTTCTACTACTGGTCGGGTCAGTTCCTGATCGGTGCGCCCGCCCTCGTGGGCGAGTGGCTCGGGCGTGGCGTCCGCCTCGACGGCGCGCTGCCGCTCGGGGACGCGGGGCTCGTCTTCGCGTGCGTGGCCGGTCTGCTGAACATCCTGGCGATGATCGACGTCTACGCGTGGGCCGAGGACCGTGAGCTGGCGGGCAGCGCGGACGTGTCCGACGGGGCCGCGCGGGCACCGGGGAGCCCTTCGTGAGCCTGCTCCTGCACCTGGGCCTGTTCCTGATCGTGTCCTGCGCCGTCGTGGTCCTCGGAGCGTTCTACGCCGAGCGCGACGACACCGCCGCGCTGCGCTCGCTGCCGAAGCGCTTCACGGTGTTCCTCCTGGGCTGCGGGGCCCTGGCGGTCGTGATGCTGCTGCTCGAGGCCGTGTTCGTATCGTCCGCCTGAGCTCCGGTCCGCTCCGACTTCGCGGGTTCAGCGGGCTGCCAGGCGGTAGAGACCTCCGGGTCCGCGGACCGTGTGCCCCGCGAGTTCGAGCTGGACGAGCTCGGCCAGCACCTCCTCGACCGAGCGCCCCAGGCGAGCCGCGATCTGGTCGGCGGCGAGCGTCTCTCCGGTGAGCGCCCCGAGCAGCGCGCGCTGGATCGGCAGGTCGGGAGCGGCCGCGGTGGGTTCGCCCTGCGCCTGCCCCTGCGCCTGACTTCGCCCCGGCACGGCCGCCGCCGGCCCGGCGTCCAGCCCGAGGTGCTGCAGGACTTCCTCGGGCGCCTCGACCAGGTGGGCTCCCTCGCGCAGCAGGCGGTGGCAGCCGCGCGCCATCGGGTGGTCCACGCGCCCGGGGAGCGCGAAGAGCTCGCGGCCCTGGTCGACGGCCCAGCGGGCGGTGATCAGGGAGCCGGAGCGCGCCGAGGCCTCGATCACGACGACGGCGCTGCAGAGACCCGAGAGGATGCGGTTGCGCTGCGGGAAGTGGTAGCGACGCGGACCCGTCCCGGGCGCGAACTCGGAGAGCAGGAGCCCGCGCCGCGCGATGTCGTCCGCGAGTTCGCCGGCGGGCCAGGGGCAGTCCACGCCGCTGCCCAGCACGGCGATCGTCGCGCCGCGGAGCTCCAGCGCGGCGGTGTGGGCGGCCTGGTCGACGCCGCGCGCCAGGCCGCTGACGACGACGGCGCCCGCCGCGACGAAGGCGCGCGCGAAGCGCAGCGCCTGCGCCTCGCCGTAGGCCGTCGGCGCGCGCGTCCCCACGATCGCGAGGGCCGGAGTTCGCCCGAGCAGCTCGGCCCGGCCGCGCAGCCAGAGCTCCTCGGGAGCGGCTTCGACGTGCCGGAGCGCGTCGGGCCAGCGCTTCGAGCGCGCCGTGATCCGCAGGCAGGTGACGGGAGCATCCACGCCCCAGGGACCGACGCTTCGGCGCGGGGTTGCGTTCCAGCCGTCGACTTCTCGAGGCGCGCGCCGATTCGCCGGCGCGGGACCCCGCGCGACGCGGGTCAGTCCCGCGCCGCGACCGGAGCGATCACCGCGACCAGCGCGGCGATCGCGCTCGAGGCCGCGCGGCGTCCCTCGGGTGCGCTCCGCAGCGGGGCCGGCAGCTCGAAGTGCAGCGCGCACTCGACGTGCCGGGACTGCAGGATGCCGGTCGTCCGCGCCTCGGTCGCGCGGTGGCGGAAGCGCTCGCGCTCGCCGCGGAACTCGTACGTCGCGTCGAGCACGTCGACGTGGAGCGGCGGCAGCTCGAGCTCGACCGCCAGCTCCGCCCAGGTCTCGCTGAGCTTGCGCGCGGCCTTGCGGTCGACCCCGACGGTCGCGAGCTCGACGACCTCGAGCGGCACGGACTCCCCGCCGCGGCGAACGGACCGCGCGAAGCCGTGCACCTCCACGTAGAGCGGAATGCGCTCTCCGTCCGGGGCCACCGTCTCGCGCCAGGTCTCGAAGACCTCGCGGGCGCGCTCCGTCTCGCGCTCGGGTCCGACCTTGCCCTCGGCCGAGACCTCGGCCTCGGAGGGACGGTTCACGTTCACGTAGCGCCGCAAGCGCGTCTTGCGGAAGTTGCGCGCGACGGCGAGCGTGCAGCCCAGGTGCTCGGCGGCCGCGCGGGCGATCGCCTCGGTGTGCAGGTCGTAGCCGGCGTGAGGCGCGGCGAGTACGACTCCCTCGAGGACGCGCCGGGCGGGCTCGATCCGCTCCATCGAGGTCGGGAACTCGGTCGGCGTGGGCATGGCGGGGGACTGCGAACCGAGAAGAAGGGTCAGGGCCGCGGCCACCGCGGCGCGCGTGCGGCCGCTTCTCACGGTCGACCTTCCTCCGCCGCGGAGCGCGCGGGGTGTTCCGCGAGCACGTCGTTGCCGGGCTCCGGCGCCTCGCGGCGCTCGATGCCGACGACGGCCGAGAGTCCGGGGATGACGTGCAGGTCGCGCGCGTCGAAGCGGATGCGCGTGCGGATGCGCGCCCGGCTGGCCAGGATCGGGCTGGAGGACGAGGACTGGGCGCGCTCGCGCGTCGCGTCGGGGGGCACCACGACGATGGCGTCGACGCGACCCTCGAAGACCTCGCCGGGATGGGCGTCCAGCGAGACGAAGGCCTCGCTGTTCATGTGCACGTCGCCGAGCTCGGCCTCGTCGATCCAGGCATCCACCCAGAGCTCCTCGTCGAGCCAGAGCGAGAGGATCGGCTGCCCCACGCGCACCGAGGCGCTCGGGCCGCGCGTGATGCTGCCGACGAGTCCGTCGCCCGGAGCGCGCAGGACCGTCGACGCGAGCTCGGCCTCGGCGACGCGGACGGCGGCGCGCGCCATCTCCACCTCGGCCTCGAGCACCTTCAGGTTCGCCTCGAGCACGTCGACGCCCTCCAGGTCGATCTGCGCCACGGTGTGGCGCGTCTCCGCCAGATGCTGGCGGCCGAGCTGCAGCGCGCGCGTGGCCTCGGCGGCATCGCGAGACGCGCGCACCTGGTCCAGGCGGTTGGCCGACACGGCGCGCTTCTCGACCATCTGCTCGGTGCGTTCGAACTCGTTGCTCCAGCGGGGGAGGTAGCTCTCGGCGACCACGACGCTGGCCTCGGCGGCCTCGATCTCCACGCGGCGGCGATCGAGCTCGGCGCCCAGGCGGCGGCGCTCCTGGTCGATGGCCAGACGCTCGACGGCCAGCGTCTCCTCCGCGCGCACGACGTCGGCGCGGGCCTCGGCGAGGCGCGCGCGCAGCGGTTCGTCGGCGAGGGAGGCGAGGACCTGTCCGGCGGTGACGCGCTGTCCCTCGCGGACCTCCACGCGCGCGACCTGTCCGGCGATGCGCGGGCCGACCTCCGTCATGCGCCCGCTGACGGCGGCGTCGCGGGTGACGATGTGGCCCTGGCGGTAGCTGTACCAGCGCGACACGCGCACGACTCCGAAGCCGCATGCGACGATGAAGACCGCCAGGAGGACGAACTGCGTGAACCAGTAGCGCAGGCTGTGAGCGGAGCGGTGGGGGGTGGCCGTCATCATTCCCTCTCGAGGAGGTAGGGGGGGACCAGGACGTTCGCGACGTCCGCGAGGATCGGGACCAGGAACTCGGCCCAGGGGCCCGAGACCTGCGGACCGGACAGCCGGGCGAACGGGAGGGATTCGACCCAGGGCCGGGCGTCGAGCTGCGACTGTCGGTGCTCGACCAGCGCGGCCTCGGCGCTTCCGGGCATCCCCGCGTGCCGGGGCCCGACGAACAGCACCACGGCCAGGAGGGCGGCGAGCCCGAGGGCCGGCAGCCGCAGGCTGGGAATCGGCGCGGGAAGCGCGCCTCGCGCGGGAAGCGCCACGGCCGGCTCAAGGGCTCGCCACAGGCGGCCGAGGTCGGGACCGAAGACCACCGCGAGGCTGGCCGCGAAGGCCAGGCCGAGCAGCGCGATCAGGGCGGGGCGCGCGTCGCCGGTGCACTCCGCGAGCAGCAGCGCTCCGGAGAGGACGAGGATCGTCGCCATGCCGGTGCCCAGCAGGACGTGGCGCGGGCTCGCGCGCTCCATGTCGTTGGCGAGCAGTCCCGCCAGCACCACACCGACGAACGGCGGCGCGGTCCAGACCCAGCGAGACGCCACGGGCGCATCGAGGAGCCCCTGCAGCACCAGCACGCCCGCCCACGCGAACCAGCAGCCGAACAGCAGCATCGCCGCGAACTTGCGCCGCCCGAACACGACCATGCGCGGCATCAGCACGCGCGTCACGAAGGCGTGGGTGACGGTCGCGGTGCCCGCGAGGTACAGCACCTGGAAGGGATCGAGCACGATCAGTCCGAGATACGCGCTGCCCACGAACCCGCCGCAACGGGCGCCGTAGTTGCGCTGCAGCGAGATGGCCGCGGTCGTGCCGAGCAGGATCACGAACGGCACGAACTCGCGCCCGACGCTCAGCACACCCTCCGGCGGCCGCGCCGACAGCGACGGCGGCGCTCCGGAGGACGCGAAGGACGCGAGGACGACGGCGGCGCCGACGATCGTCGAGCACACGCCGATCGAGAGCATGGTCTTCGTCGCGCCCTGGCGGTTCAGGTCGTGCGCGATCAGCCCGGGGATCAGGAAGCCGACGCTCTGCAGCGCGCCCGACTGCGCAGCCGCTCCCTCCGGGAGCAGCGAGGACCACGCGAACTGGACCAGGACGGAGCCCAGCAGCACGCCGTGGAACTTGGCCTCGCGCGAGAGGATCACGAAGCGCGGCAAGATGCGGTGGACGACCACGAACATCGCCAGCGCGTTCACCAGCGTCACGGCGAGCGTGGCGGGCGCTCCGACGCAGAGTCCGAGATACCCGGGCACGACGACGCTGCCGGTCGAGAGGTGCGAGCGGTCGTAGAACGCCACGGAGACCACCACCCCCAGCACGAAGGCGAGGTGGATCACGTGGGCGTCGAATGCGGTGGAGAGGTCCATGGCGGTCAGGGCGCGCGGCCCTCGAAGAACTCCAGCAGCTGTTCGGCCTGCCGGCTGTGGATGTTCACCATCCCCACGAGGACGACGTGCGAGGTCGGGGCGTCGCCGACGAGCTGTTCGAGCATCGCGTCGAGATCGATGTGGCGCTGCTCGCCGAGCAGCAAGATGCGGTCCTCGTCGTACCCGCCCTCGAGGAGCTGGGCCCGAACGCTGCGCTCGTAGGCGCCGACGAGCGCGAGGCGGTCGAATTCGAGGTCCAGGGCGGCGATGTCGGCGAACTGGCGCGCGCGCATCTCGCGGTCCAGCCGATTGTTCAGAATGCCGACGGTGGTAGATCCTTCACCGCCGTGCTCGCGCAGCGAGCGGCGCGCGACCTCGATGACGCTCTCCGAGTCGTTGATCGCGAAGAGGTTCACCCACGTCACGCGCTTGCCCAGGACCTCGCGCTGAACGTAGCGCAGCGCTCCCGGGTCGGGGTCCGAGGAGACCATGCTCGCGAGCGCCACCTCGCGGTCGATGCCCAGGAGCGAGCTGATCTCCAGCGCGATGGAGACGTTCTCGGCGAAGGCGACGTGCTGGAAGCGCGCGAGCTCCTCGGCGCTCACGCGCTCGGGACGCGCGGCGATCAGGCGCGATCCGCGGCGGGCGGCCTCGCGTCCGAGGCGCTCGACGAGCGCCGGGTTGCGCTCCGCGGTCACGAGCACGCCGTCGCGCGGACAGGTGCTGAGCATGGAGTCGGCGATCTCCTCCAGCGTGTGGCCCATCACGTCCTGGTGGTCCTCGCGGACGTTCGTCAGCACGCCGATGGTCGAGCGCACCATGCGCTCCTCGCTGACGACCTGGTTTCCCGGGTCGAGGGCCATGCACTCGATCACGACGGCCTCGGCGCCGCTCTCCACCGCCCGGCGGAACACGTTCAGCTGCTCGAGGATCGTGGGCTGCCCCAGCCGGCGGATCGGGATGTCGACGCCGTCGGTGGGGATCAGCGCGGCCGCGCTGCCGGTGGTCTTGGCGACGGTCGGCACGCCGGCGCCGCGCAGCGCGGCCGCGATCAGGCGGGTCACGCTGGACTTCCCGCGCGTGCCGTTGACGTGTACGCGGATGGGCAGGCGGTCCAGGCGAGCGCGGTGCCTACGGTCCTCCCACCACCACGTGCCGACGACGGCGACGCAGAGCAAGGTACAGATCGAGAACAGTGCGACAGGCCCCATGACAGTAGGACACGACCCCGCGAGCGGGACGTGATGCGGACTTCAGAGGGCGCGCGAGGGCGTTGCGTGGACGCCCGGACGTGCGGTGTGCGCGTGCGTGTTCTTCGAGTCGATCGGCTCCGTCAGGCACCCGTGCGAGTCGGGCCCAGTCAGGCGTCTCATGTGGCTTCTCTCGGTGCTCGGTGCACGCGCGCGCTTCAGGACCCTGGACCAAGTTGGGCCCTGCGCACTCATGACCTGTGGCCTCCCCTGCGTCTCACCTTAGAGACGGGTCTGCCGAGCGGACAAGTGAATCCGGCCTAACGATCCCGTCAAGGTGCCGGATCCGTGCTGGGGGGGGCCGAGAGCCGCGGGCGGAGCCCGGGGTCGAACGCCGGGTCCTCACCCTGGCGAGCGCGAACGACCGGTCGCAAGCAAGCCTGCATGGCCTCCAGGAACCCGGCCACGTCGAGACCGCGGTGCGCGGGCATGTAGGCCGCGAGCAGTCGTCGGTGCCCCGCGTAGAGCTTGCGCGCACCCGCCGGGTTGCCGCGCTGCCAGTGGTACAGGGCGATGCAGGCCTGGATGAGGCCCTTGAAGAAGTCCGAGTCCTCGCCCTGCGTCGCGAGCCACAGCTCGTCGAGCACCTCGTGGGCGGCGTGGTAGGAGCCCGCGTCGAACAGGCGCACGGCCTCGGCGAGATGGGCGCGCACCGCCTCCTCGGTGGACGGCACGTCCTCGGTGCCGGTCTCAGGGTCCGGTGGGATGCGCTCGGGGCGCGGGGG
>CAYGPA010000180.1:0-9677 GCA_964351535.1 uncultured Planctomycetaceae bacterium | reverse complement strand
CCGACGCCCGAGACCACTCCGCGCACGAGGTGCGCGCGCGCTTCCTCGCGTTCTTCGAAGAGCGCGGGCATCGCAGCGTGCCCTCGGCGCCCGTCTTCCCCCAGGACGACCCGACGTTGCTGTTCACCAACGCCGGGATGAACCAGTTCAAGGACGTCTTCCTGGCCACGGGCAAGCGCGACTACACGCGCGCGGTGGACACGCAGAAGTGCATCCGCGTGTCGGGCAAGCACAACGATCTCGAGGAGGTGGGACGGGACACGTACCACCACACGTTCTTCGAGATGCTCGGCAACTGGTCCTTCGGCGACTACTTCAAGGCCGACGCGATCCCGTGGGCCTGGGAGCTCCTGACGAAGGTCTGGGGGCTGCCGAAGGAGCGCCTGTGGGTCACGGTGTTCGGCGGCGACGAGAAGGACGGCCTGCCGGCCGACGAGGAGGCCGAGCGTCTGTGGCTCGAGACGACCGACGTCGATCCCACGCACGTGCTGCGCTTCGACCGCACCGACAACTTCTGGGAGATGGGGGACACCGGGCCCTGCGGTCCCTGCAGCGAGATCCACATCGACCGCGGCGGCCCCGGCTCGGACCCGCTCGACGGCGCCGACCGCAAGATCGGCGTCAACGCGGGGAACGAGCGCTTCATCGAGCTCTGGAACCTCGTGTTCATGGAGTTCAACCGCCTCGACGACGGCTCGCTGAAGAAGCTGCCCGCGCAGCACGTCGACACCGGCATGGGCTTCGAGCGCATCCTCGCGGTCCTGCAGGGCGTGAACTCGAACTACGCGACCGACCTGTTCTCGCCGCTGTTCGACATCGTCGCGCAGCTCGCGGGGCGCCCCTACGAGGGCGGCGACAGCGAGGCCGACGTCGCCTTCCGCGTCATCGCCGACCACGCGCGCGCCGTGACGGCCGCGATCGCCGACGGCGCGCTGCCCTCGAACGTCGGCCGGGGCTACGTGCTGCGCCGACTGATCCGTCGTGCGTCGCGGTACGGACGCCAGCAGCTCGGCCTCGAGGACCCGTTCCTGCACCGCGTGACGGCGGGCGTCGCCGCCACGCTGGGCGACGCCTTCCCCGAGATGCGCGAGCGCGCGGAGCACGTCGCCCTGATCGTGCGCGAGGAGGAGGCCGCCTTCGGTCGCACCCTCGGGCGGGGGCTGATTCGTTTCGGCGAGCTCGCCGGGCGCGTCGAGCAGAGCGGTGCGAAGCGCCTGGAGGGGCGCGAGGCCTTCGAGCTCTACGCGACCTACGGCTTCCCGCGCGACCTCGTCGAGCTGATGGCCCGCGAGCGCGAGCTGGAGCTCGACGCCGCGGGCTGGGAGGCCGCCGAGGCCGACCACCGCGAGGCCAGCAAGACCGAGGGCAAGTTCAAGCAGCTGCTGTCGGCCGAGGAGCTCGAGGACCTGCCCGCGACGCGCTCGACCTACCACGAAGCCGACCCGCGCGGAACCGAGGTCGAGACCGACCTGCTGTTCGCGCGCGACGGCGAGACCAGCGCGCTCGTGCTGGCCGACAACCCGTTCTATCCCGAGGGCGGCGGCCAGATCGGCGACGCGGGCCTGGTGCTCGCCATGGACGGGACCTTCCGCTTCGAGGTCACGGACACGAAGAAGATGGGGGATCGCGTCGTCCTCCTGGGTCCGGGGGGCGCCCCGCAGTGCGATCTGCCGGTGCGCGTGCGCGCCGTCGTGGACGTCGATCGACGCGATCGCACGCGCCGCAACCACACCGCGACGCACCTGCTGCACAAGGCCCTGCGCGACGTGCTCGGCGACCACGTGAACCAGCAGGGGTCGTACGTCGGTCCCGACCGCCTGCGCTTCGACTTCTCCCACCCGCGGGGCGTGACCCCCGAGGAGATCGAACGCATCGAGGCCATCGTGAACGGCCGCGTCTTCGGCAACGCGACCGTGGACACCACGGTCGAGGAGCTCGAGGCGGCGAAGGCGCGCGGCGTCGTGGCGCTCTTCGGCGAGAAGTACGACGAGCGCGTGCGCGTGGTCGACGTGGGCGGCTGGTCGACCGAGCTCTGCGGGGGGACGCACGTCTCCGCGGCGGGAGACATCGGCCCGTTCGTGATCGTCCTCGAGCGCGCGCTGCAGGCCGGCGTGCGGCGTATCGAGGCCGTGACGGGGCCCGCGGCCGTGGAGGAGATGCAGCGCCAGCGCCGGTTGCTCGTGGGCACCGCGCGCACGCTCAAGACCGCTCCGGAGGAGGTGCCCGAACGCGTCGCCGACCTCCAGCAGCGCCTCAAGGAGGCCAAGAAGCAGAAGGCCGCCGCGTCGAAAGGCGACGTCGGCGCCGCGCTGAAGAAGGTCGAGTCGGCCCGCGAAGACCTCGGCGGCATCGCGATCACGGTGCTGGACCTACCCGAACTCGACGGCAAGGCGGTGCGCGAGCTCCTGGACCGCGCCGCCTCCCAGGACGCCGACCAGGCGCTGGTGCTCTTCGGCCGGGAAGGGGACAAGGTGCCCTTCGTCGTGCTCGCCGCGGGCAAGGCGCTGGCGCAAGGCGTCGACGCCGGCAAGGTGGTGAAGGCGCTGCAGCCCGTCCTGGGCGGAGGGGGCGGCGGCAAGGCGGCTCGGGCCCAGGGCCAGGGAATGCGTGCCGACGCCGTGGGCGCGGCCGTTTCCGCGGCCCGCGAAGCCCTCGGCGCCGTGCTGACGGGGTGACCCGGCGAGGACCGGGTCTGCGCGCAACTCGTCCTCTCGTATCGGCTTGAACCGTTCGGCGGGAGCTGCGGCGCCTTGACCGGGGCAGGGGGCGCGGCTAGCATCCCCCGCCTTCCAAGCTCCCCGGGCCGCTCCACGCGCCCCGTCCAGGAAGCCGGCCCGAGCCGGCCGACCCCCCAGTAGCCATGGCCAATCCCAAGCGGCGCCAGTCCAACCATCGCACGAACATCCGCCGGTCGCACCTGGCGTTGAAGTCGCCCCAGTCCAACTCGTGCGCGCGCTGCGGATCGCCGACGCGGTCCCACCGCGTGTGCGACAACTGCGGGTTCTACGGCTTCGACAAGGGCGCCGACAAGAAGGGCCACGACGTCCTCGAGAAGGACGAGTTCTAGCAGGCCGGTTCCAAGGCTCGAAGCCGTAGCGCTCCGGGCAGCTCGATGGACTCCAAGCGAATCGCCCTCGACGTGATGGGTGGGGACCGCGCGCCCGGCGCCACGCTGGCGGGCGCGATGCGCGCCTGTGACGCAACCGGCTCCCTGCGCATCGCCGCGGAGCGCATCCTCCTCGTCGGGGACGAACAGGTCATCGAGACGGGCCTCGCGGAGCTCGGCGGGAATCCGGGCTTCGCGATCCAGCACGCTTCGCAGACGATCGACATGGGCGAGTCGCCGGCCCAGGCGCTGCGCGCGAAGCCCGACTCCTCGATCGCGGGCTGTGTCGGAGCCGTCAAGAAGGGCGCCGCCGGAGCCCTGGTCAGCATGGGCAACACCGGCGCGGTCGTCGGTGCTTCGACGCTGGGGCTGGGCACGCTCGAGGGCGTTCGACGGCCCGGAATCGCCGTGACCCTCGATCTCACTGGTCATCCGGTCACGCTTCTCGACATGGGAACGAACATCGCGCCCAAGCCGCAGCACCTGGTGCACTACGGCGTGATGGGCTCCGCCTACGTCCACGCCTGCCTGGGGACGGCCGAGCCTCGCGTGGCCCTGCTGAACATCGGCGAGGAGGCCAGCAAGGGAACCGATCTGCTGAAGAGCGCCAACGAGCTGCTCGCCGACGCCCCGATCCGCTTCCTCGGCAACCTCGAGGGCGGCGACATCTTCGAGAACAAGGCCGACGTCGTGGTGGCCGACGGCTTCACCGGGAACGTCGTCCTGAAGCTCCTGGAGGGGTTCGCCGGGTTCCTGCTGATGCTCGTGCTGCGCGAGCTCAAGGCGCACGACGTCCAGTGGCGCGAGGAAGCCCTGGCGCGCGTGAAGAAGAACATCGACTACTCCGAGTACGGCGGAGCGCTGCTGCTGGGAGTCGCGGGCACGGTCGTGATCGGACACGGTCGCTCGGATGCCTCCGCCGTCGCCAACGCGCTGGGCCAGGCCGCGCGCGCCATGGACGCCGAGGTGAACGCGGCGATCGTCCAGGGCGTGGCCGGCATCGGCGCGCAGGCCTGAGGGCTCCCGCGAGGCACCCGGTGAGCGCGTCCGGACCCTCACCCCCCTGACGGAGTTGCGGGGAGGATCCCTCGCGCGGGGTCGCCGGATCTGCCGCAGCCGAGCGAGTGTGGAGCCGTCCCCTCACCGTCGAGGGCCTCCGGCACCCGCTCGTCCGCGCCGAATCCTTTCTCCCCGGGGCTCGATCCGGCGCACGCCCGCGGATTCCCCGCGCAACCCGGTCCGTTCCGGAGCGTCAATGCTGGCGCGTGCGCCTTGTTTCCTCCGCGCCGTTTTTCCATTCTCGGCCCGCCGGGGGCCGGAAGACGGGACCGCGGACTCCATGACGAAACGCATCCCCGTAGGAATCGCCGGCACGGGCTCGTTCGCGCCCGCGCGCGTCGTGACCAACCACGACCTCGAGAAGCTCGTCGACACCTCGGACGAGTGGATCGTCCAGCGCACCCGCATCCATCGCCGGCACTTCGCCGAGGACGGGCAGGCGTGCTCGGACCTCTGCATCGAGGCCGCGAAGCGCGCGCTCGAGATGTCCGGCCTCGCGGCCGAGGACCTCGACCTCGTGATCGTCGGCACGGTCAGCCCCGATCAGCTGATTCCCTCGACCGCCTGCTTCGTACAGGACGCGATCGGCGCCAAGAACGCGGGTGCCTTCGACGTCAACGCCGCGTGCTCCGGGTTCCTGACGGGGCTGCACACGGCCGAGGCCTTCATCGCGGCGGGCCGCGCGCGCCGCGTGCTCGTGATCGGCGCCGAGGTGCTGTCGCGCTTCCTCGACATGCGCGACCGCACGTCGTGCATCCTCTTCGGAGACGGCGCGGGCGCGGCGGTCGTCGTGCCGCACGAGGAGTGCGGGCGCGGCGAGATCCTGCGGACGACGCTGGGCGCCGACGGTTCGGGTGCCGACTACATTCACATGAAGGGGGGCGGTTCGCGGCTGCCGCCGACTCCCGAGAGCCTCGAGCGCGGAGATCAGTACATCCGTCTCAAGGGCCGCGAGGTCTACCGCTTCGCCGTGACGAAGATGTCGCAGCTGATCGGGGAGATGATCGAGGGCCACGACCCCGAGGAGGTCTGCCTCATCGTGCCCCACCAGGTGAACGAACGCATCATCCAGGCCGCGGTCGAGCGACTCGACTGGCCGATGGAGAAGGTCTTCCTGAACATCCAGGAGTACGGGAACACCTCGGCGGCCACCGTCCCGATCGCGCTCGACGAGACCGTGCGCAAGGGGCTGCTGGTACCCGGCAAGCTCGTGATCATGGTGGCCTTCGGTGCGGGTCTGACCTGGGGAGGCACGTTGCTGCGATGGTAGGAACCTGGAACGAGAAGGGGTTTCTGTTCCCCGGTCAGGGCGCCCAGTTCGAGGGCATGGGGCGCTCGTGGTGCGAGGCCTTCCCGGTGGCCAAGGCCACGTTCGCGGAGGCCAGCGAGGCGCTCGGTCTCTCGCTGGAGCGCGCGTGCTGGGAGAGTGGCGACGAGGTGAACCGCACCGACGTCGCGCAGCCCGGCATCCTGGTGACCAGCGCCGCCGTCGTGCGCGTCCTGTGCGAGCGCGGCCTGGACCCCGCGGCGGTGCCGGTGACCGCGGGGCTCTCCCTCGGCGAGTACACGGCCCTCTGGTTCGCCGGAGCGCTGGAGTTCGCGGACGCGGTGCGCCTCGTGCGCCTGCGCGGGGAGGCCATGCAGGCTGCCAGCGAAGCCGTGCCGAGCTCCATGACGAGCCTGATGGGCGCGAACCGTGAGCAGGCCGAGACGCTCGCCGCCGTCGGCGCGGAGCACGGCATCTGCCAGGTCGCCAACCTGAACGCGCCCGGTCAGGTCATCCTCGCCGGCGAGCTCGCCGCGCTCGACGCCGCGGAGGCGGCGGCCCGCGAGCACGGCGTGCGCCGCACGCGCCGGCTGACGGTCGCCGGAGGCTTCCACTCCGAGTGCATGCGCTCCGCGGCCGATCGCCTCGCCGAGGAGCTCGCGAACATCGCCATCCAGCTGCCGCGCATCCCGTTCGTCACCAACGTGACCGGGCGGGCGGCCTCCGACCCCGAGGAGATCCGGGCCAACCTGGCCGCCCAGGTGTGCTCGCCGGTGCTGTGGGAAGACAGCATGCGCTTCGCCGTCGCCGGCGGGACGCGAGCGTTCCTCGAGCCGGCGCCCGGCAAGGTGCTGGCCGGCCTCCTGGGCAAGATCGACGCGGACGTTCGCGTGCACTCCTGCGCGGAACCCGCGGACCTCGAGCCGACGGAAGCCACCTCGTAGAGCGCGCCGCGTGGGCACCGCTCACGATCGCCGGGGAACCCGCGCGCGATCGACGCCACCGACGAAGACGAAACCGGGGAGACGAACATGGATCGCCACCTGAACGACAAGATCGCGCTGGTGACCGGCGCCTCGCGCGGCATCGGTCGCGCGATCGCCGTGCGCCTCGCCGAGCGCGGGGCCCGCGTGGCCCTCGTCGCCACGTCCGCCGAGCGCTGTGCCGACACGGCCGCTGCCTGCGCCGCCGCCGCGGGCTCCGGCGCGGCCGAGTCGGTGACGCAGAGCTACGGCGTGGACGTCGCCGACCACGCGGCGGTCCAGAAGCTCGTGGAGCAGGTCGTGGCCGAGATGGGCGGCCTGCACATCCTCGTCAACAACGCCGGGATCACGCGCGACCAGCTGCTCCTGCGCATGACGGAGGAGGACTTCGACCGCGTGATCGACGTGAACCTGAAGGGCTCGTGGAACTTCCTGCGAGCCGCCGCTCGCACGCTGATGAAGGCGCGGGGAAGGATCGTGAACATCGCCTCGGTGGTCGGGATCACGGGCAACCCGGGGCAGGCCAACTACTCGGCCAGCAAGGCGGGCATCCTGGGCATGACCCGAGCCGTCGCGAAGGAGCTGGCTTCTCGCGGCGTATGCGTCAATGCCGTGGCCCCGGGGTTCATCGAGACCGACATGACCTCCGAAGTCGACGAGAAGGCCGCACAGGCGATGCTGGGGGCCATCCCGCTCGGCCGGGCCGGGGCCCCCGCCGACGTGGCCGCCGCGGTCGACTTCCTGGTCGGTCCCGGGGGCGAGTACGTCACCGGGCAGACGATTGTGGTGGACGGGGGCTTGAGTATCTGAGAACAATAGGCGGCGGCCTGTACCCGTGGGTTCGTGCGCTCCAGTACGGACCCGTTTGCGACCCAGCTCGCGACCCAACTCGGGCTCCCGATCGGGACCCGACACCGGGGGTACTGCTCGCCCTACGTTTAGGACTTCGAACATGACTCCTGAGAGCACGGAGAACACACCCGTGACCGATTCCTCGATCAGCGACCGCGTGATCAAGATCGTCTGTGACCAGATGGGCACGACGGCGGACAAGATCACGCAGGACACATCCTTCATCAACGACCTCGGCGCCGACTCCCTCGACACCGTCGAGCTCGTCATGGAGTTCGAGGACGAATTCGAGATCTCGATCCCCGACGAGGATGCCGAGAAGATCCAGACCGTCGGCGCGGCGATCGAATACATCGGCGCCAAGAGCTAGATCCGGGCGTTCCGCCCCCTCGAGTCCTCCGACCCCCGGTCGCACGTGCGGCCGAGGTCCTCGGACGGGCGCAGCGCCGAGCCTCCGGGCCGATCGCTGGGTCCCGACCCGGAATCGAGGTCTCCGGGCTTCCGTCCACGCTTCCAAGCTTCCGCCCACTGCTCTCCGCGCGAGGTTGCCATGCGTCGAGTCGTCATCACCGGTCTGGGAACGGTCAACCCCCTGGGGAACGACCTGGAAACCTCGTTCCGCCGCATGGTCGCGGGCGAGAACGGCGTCATTCCGATCCCCGACTTCGACACGTCCGGGTTCACGACGCACATCGCCGCGAAGGTGGTGTGGAACCCCGACGACCACTTCTCGAAGCCGGATCAGCGCAAGCTCGATCCCTTCACGATGTGGGCGCTCATGGGCACCCGTGAGGCCCAGGCCGACGCCGGCCTGTCGCTGAAGGACGAGCCCGAGGAAGCGCGCGAGCGCTTCGGCAGCATCATCGCCACGGGCATCGGCGGCATCACGGGCATCGAGGAGCAGTTCCACGTGCTGCTGGAGAAGGGCCCGCGCCGCATCAGCCCGCACTTCATCCCGCGCATCATGGCCAACGCCGTCGCGGGGCAGGTGGCGATCGAGAACGGCCTGATGGGGACGGCCTTCACGACCTCGTCGGCTTGCGCGTCGGCCGGGCACGCGATCGGCATGGCGCTGCGCAGCATCCAGAGCGGCGAGTCCGACCTCGTCGTCACGGGGGGCGCGGAGTCGGCCACGACGCCGCTGGGCCTCTCCGGCTTCTGCTCGGCCCGCGCGCTGTCGACGCGCAACGACGCACCCGAACGCGCCTCGCGGCCGTTCGACGTCGATCGGGACGGCTTCGTGATGGGCGAGGGGTGCGGGATCCTGATCTTCGAGGAGCTCGAGCGCGCCAAGGCGCGCGGGGCGAAGATCTACGCGGAGGTGAAGGGCTACGCATCGACCGACGACGCGTTCCACATCACGGCTCCGAAGGAAGACGGCGCCGGACCCGCCAGGGCGATGCGCAAGGCCATGGAGGACGCCGGCGTCGCGCCCGACGACGTCGACTACGTCAACGCTCACGGCACCAGCACGAAGTACAACGACGCGATCGAGACGCGCGCGATCAAGACCGCCTTCGGAGACCGCGCGAGCAAGCTCGCCATCTCCTCGACGAAGTCGATGGTGGGGCACCTCCTGGGCGCCTCCTCGGCGGTCGAGCTCGTGGCCACGGCCATGAGCCTGAAGGAGGGGGTCGTGCATCCGACCCGCAACCTCGAGAACCCCGATCCCGAGTGCGACCTCGACTACGTCCCCCAGGAGGCACGCCCGCTGCGGATCCGCAACGCGCTGTCCAATTCGCTGGGCTTCGGCGGCCACAACGTGTCGATCTGCATCGGGCAGTTCGACGGCTGAGCCCCGGGATCTCCCGAGCGGCTTTCGCCCCTCAATCGCTAGAATATCGGCCGAGCTTTCGGTCCCAGACTCCCCCCGGCTGAAGGAGCGCGACAATGCACACTCGTTTCCAGGATCTGCTGCATCAGTACAAGGTCGACGTCTTCAACGTGGAGCACGACCGGTCGTCCGTGGAGGACGTGACCGAGGAATGCCTCCACCTGACCGAAGACGTCCTGCACCAGAAGTACCACTACCACTTCCACAAGCTGCCGGACGCCGACCGCGCGGAGATCATCAACATGATCAACAACTACACGCGCGAGGCGATCCTGCCTCCGGTCGTGGAGAAGCTGGTTCGGCGCCAGGTCAAGCTCGAGAAGCGCTTCGAGGCGTTCGTCTCGATGACCGAGAAGCTGCTCGAGCTGCTCTCGGAGCCGCGCGAGACGACCTCCGCTCCGAACTGACCCTTGCGGGGACTCTACCTGCGGAAGGGCGTCGTCACCGTGCGCTCCGACCTCCCGCCGCCCCTGCAGCGCGACGATGAAGTTCGCGTGCGTGTCCTCTGTGCCGGTGTCTGTGCGACCGATCTGGCCCTGGCGCGCGGCTACATGGACTTCGAGGGCGTCCCGGGAC
>CAYGPA010000179.1:1289-9683 GCA_964351535.1 uncultured Planctomycetaceae bacterium | reverse complement strand
GCTGCCGATGTAGCCGGCGCCGCCGGCGATCAGAACGGGGCCTTCGATCGGGGGCATTTGCGACATGGCGCGGAGCCTAACCGACGAGTCGCCGGGCGCCCAGACGCTCGAGCTCGTCCCAGAAGCGCGGCCAGGACTTCGCCACGCACTCCGGCCCGAACACCAGGGTGCCGGGCCGGACGAGCCCGAGGAGCGCGAACGCGAAGGCCATGCGGTGGTCGCCCTGCGCGTCGAGGTGCAGCTCGCCGACCGCGGGAACGCCGGGAGCCAGGTGCAGGGCCTCGTCGGTCGCGCGGACGTCGATTCCGGTCGCGGCGAGGCCCCGCACCAGCCCGGAGAGGCGGTCGCTCTCCTTGCGCGGCAGAGCGCCGAGCCCCGCCAGGCTGGAGCACGCGGATTCGTCGCCTGCCCGCGCGCGCAGCGCGACGGCGGCGGCGACCACGGCCAGGACCGGGGCCAGGTCCGGCTCGCCCGCGAGGTCCAGTCGAGCCCCGTGTCGCGGCGCGCCGTGACCGACGAGTCCCTTCGAGCGGAGCTCCGCGACGCACCCGAACGCGGCCAGGTGTTCCGCGATGCGCACGTCGCCCTGGAGCGCGCCGCGGCCGAGACCGGGGATCTCCACGCGACCGCCGGAGAGGCAGCCCGCCGCCAGCGCGACGGCGGCGGCGGAGGCGTCCGGTTCGACGTCGACCGGCCGCGCGGGAGCGAGCAGCGGACCGCGAACGAGGAGCTCGCAGCCATCGTCCGCGGGGAGCTCCTCCACGCGCACTGCGCAGTTCCGCAGCAGCGCGAGGGTCAGGTCGAGGTAGGGACGGCTGGGAACGGGTCCGCGCACGCGCACGTGCACTTCGGTCTCTGCGGTGGCCGCCGCGAGCAGGAGCGCGCTGACCTCCTGGCTGGAGACGGGGCGCTCCACGGTCAGCGCGGCCGGGATCCGCACGGCCGTGACGAGCGCGGGCCAGCCGTCGGAGAGCCCGCGGCATGCGAGCTCGGCACCCGCGGACCGCAGCGCGGCGAACAGCGGTGCGCTCGAGCGGCGGGTGAGCGTCCCGGCGGGCGCCACGATCGTCTGCGTGCCGGGCGCGCGCCCGAGGCTCGCGACCGCCGTCACGAGGCGCGCGAGGGTCGCGGACTCCCCCACCGACCACGTGGACCCGGCGACCTCCGCGCCGTCCGCCTCAGGGTCCGGCACGGGCTCGAAGCCACGATCGGGCTCGACGAGCAGCTCGCGGGCTCCCGCTGCCGCGGTCAGGCGTGCGCCGAGCGCGCCGGCCACCCCGCGCGCGGCCGCGACGTCGGCGCACTCGTCTCCCTCGGGATCCAGGCCGCGCAGCGTCGTTGCCCCCCTCGCGAGCGCCGCAACGAGCAGCCAGCGCTGCGCGGCCGACTTCGAGGCCGGAAGGCGCGGCGTTCCGCTCACGGCCGAGCCCGGCTGGAATCCTCGCGTCCGCATCGGCGCAGTGTAAGGCACGCGGCAGCTCGTCGCGGGTCGGCGCCGGACGGGCGCGCCGGCTGGCCGAGATGCAAATTGTCCCGCCCGCGCGACGGCGGCATACTCCGTCGAGTGCCATGAGCGTGAAGATCCAAGCTCCCTACCTCGGTCGGCACGAGGACGTGCCCGGCCTGCAGTTCGTCGCCTCCGGGAAGGTCCGCGACATCTACTCGGTGGACGCGGACACGCTGCTGTTCGTGACGACCGACCGGGTCTCGGCCTTCGACGTCGTCATGAAGGTGGGCATTCCGAACAAGGGGCGCGTGCTCACGGCGATCACGGCGCACTGGTTCGACGTCACGCGCGACCTCGTCGCGAACCACCTGCTCAGCACGCGCGTCGAGGACGTTCCCGGGCTCGATGCCGGGTGGCGGGACGCGCTGCGCGGTCGCGTCATGCTCGTGCGCCGCGCGCTTCCGACCAGCGTCGAGTGGGTCGTGCGCGGGTTCCTCGCGGGCTCGGGGTGGAAGGAATACCAGCGCCGGCAAGCGATCTGCGGCATCCCGCTGCCGCCCGGGCTCGAGCTCGCGTCGCGCCTGCCCGAGCCGATCCTGACGCCCACGACCAAGGAGGACGAGCACGACCTCCCGCTGACGCCGTCCGAGGCGCGCGAACGCGTCGGTGCCGAGCTCTACGAGCGCATCGAACACGTCGCGCTGGCGCTCTTCCGGCGCGGAACCGAGGAGCTGGAGAAGCTCGGCATCCTGTTCGCCGACACCAAGTTCGAGTTCGGGCACCTGCCGCCCGAGCGCGGCGGCGACCTGATCCTGATCGACGAGATCCTGACCCCGGACAGCTCGCGCTTCTGGCCGGCCGACGCCTGGAAGCCCGGCGCCAGCCCGCCGAGCTACGACAAGCAGATCCTGCGCGACTACCTCGAGACGCTCGACTGGAACAAGCAGTACCCGGCGCCCGACGTCGACCCCGCCGTGCTCGAGCGCACCGCGGCTCGCTACCTCGAAGTCTGCGAGAAGATCACGGGCCGCCTGCCCGAAGGCGTGCGGACGTGAACCCGGCGGGGCCCCCGCGGCCCGCCTGAACTTCGTGCACCTCGCGCCCGGGGACGCCGCGGCGTTCGCGCGCCCGGCAGGTCTCCCTCGGGACCGGCGCGCCCCGGCGGACCTCGGCCGAAGAATGGCGAGATTGCGGCCGCGAGAAGCGCGCCCCGCGCGACGGAGGTCGCGGGCCCCTCGGCTCGCGGCCGGCGCTCCGTCCGCGGCGGCCTGCACACCAGCACTCGTTCCAGTCCCCGTCCAAGGAGGCTCGCCGTGCTCGCACTTCTCGCCTTCGCACTCCTCGCGCTCCCGAACGACCCCGCAGGGAGCGCTTCCGTCACCCGGATCGCGCCCGAGGAGGCGCCCGACTACGGCCACGCCGGTCTGTCCGTCGCCGCCTCGGGCGACTTGCTCGCGGTGGGAGCGCCGGGGATCGGCGGCGCGAACAGCAGCGGCAACCAGGTCTATCTGTACCGTCGCCCGGCCCCGGGGATGCCCCACGTTCCGGAGGCCGTCCTCGTCTCGGAGGACGATCCCTACGGCCAGGCGTTCGGACGCAGCGTCGATGCGTCCGGGGACCTGGTCGTGGTCGGTGCGCACCACGACGACACGCTCGGGGGCAGCGCCGGAGCGGCGTACGTCTTCCGGCGTCAGCCGTCCGGCTCCTGGCAGCAGCTGGCGCGGATCCACGGCTCGAACACCGGGGCGGGAGACCAGTTCGGCCACTCCGTGGCCATCTCGCCGCTCGGCGTCTCGACCTACCGCATCGTCGTCGGTGCCCACCTCGAAAATTCCGGTACCGGGGCGGCCTACGTCTTCGGACTCTCGCTGCTCGGCGGGACGACGCTGTTCGAGGAGTCGCGGCTGATCCCGCCGGTCCTCCCGCCGAACTCGCGATTGGGCTTCAGCGTCGACGTACACGGAAACACCGTCGCCCTGGGTGCGCCGTACGACTCGCAGGCCGGTACGAATGCCGGAGCCGTCTACGTCTTCTCGAAGACGGGGACGACCTGGTCGCAAACTGCCAAGGTCCTCCCCACCGACGCGTCGGCGGGCCAGCTCTTCGGGCACTCCGTCGCGGTCGCGAACACGCGACTGGCCGTGGGCGCACCGAGGCACTCCGTCGGCGGCACCTTCGCCGGCGCCGCGTACGTCTTCGCGAGCTCGGCGGGCTCGTGGACTCAGCACCGTCGTTACCTGGGTTCCGGGCCCGATTCCATGCTCGGGCACGACGTCGACCTGCTCGTTTCGGGGGCCTATCACCTCGTCGCGGGAGCGGTCGGCGACGATCGCATCGAGTGGGCGATCTCCGACGGGGTCACGTGGCCGGCCGCGCTCACCGTCCAGACCGCGCCCGACGGCGCGACGGGCAACGACTTCGGAGTCTCGGTGGCCTGGACGAGCTCGGTCGTGGTCGGCGGAGCCTACGCGGACGGAGACGCCGGCTTCCGCGCCGGCGCCGTCTACGCGTTCGACACGAGCCAACCCACCTGGACCCACGCCAAGCACCTGCCGGCGCACGCGGGGCACAACGAGGACTTCGGAAGCGCCGTCGCCGTCGATGGCGACGTGGCCGTGATCGGCGCTCCCGAGGACGACGACCTCGGCCACGAGGCCGGCGCCGCCTACGTGTGGGAGCGCCAGGGCGGCACGTGGGCGCAGACCGCCAGGCTGGACGCGCTGCCGCACGAGACTCCCTTCGCCTTCTTCGGAACGAGCGTGGACGCGAGCGGCGACACGGTGGTCGTCGGGGCTCCGACGGAGGGCCTGCAGGCCACGGGCAACCCGCACGGAGCGGCCTACGTGTTCCGCCGCGGCGGCACGGACTGGTCGCTGGAACAGCGCATCGTGGGGCTCTCTCCCCAGGGCCACGCCGGGCAGTCCCTCGCGCTCGAGGGCGTCGAGCTGCTCGTCGGCCTGCCGGGAATCGGACAGACCTACTCCCTGACCCGCTCGGGAACGACCTGGAGCCACGGTCCCGCGCCCGCGGGGCCCGACCCGACGGCGGGCGACGAGTTCGGAGCCGCGCTGGCGCTCCGCGACGGAATCGCCGTGGTCGGAGCGCCGCGCTTCGACCCGCCCGGCAAGACCGACGCGGGGGCCGCCTACGTGTTCCAGCGCACCGGGACGACCTGGACGTTCCTCCAGAAGGTCTCCCCGCCGACTCCCGGCGCCGGCGATCGTTTCGGGACGGCGGTCGACCTCGACGGCGAGCGCATCGTGGTCGGGGCGCCGCGCAACGACGGGAACGGAACGGACGCGGGTGCCGTGTACACGGTCCGGCGGACGGCTCCGACGACGTGGACCTTCGAGTCGGCGATCCTCCCGACCGGCATCACGGACCTGGCCTGGTTCGGGAGCTCCGTGGACGTCGCCGGGAACTCGCTCGCCATCGGCGCCCCGTTCGAGGACACGATCGCGACCAACGCCGGCGCGGCGCTCGTCTACCGCTTCACGGGCTTCCTGTGGAGCCGCGATCTGATCGTGCCCGACGCCGGACTGCAGCTCGGTGACGCACGCGGGTCGGCGCTGGCGTGGTCGGGGCCCAACGAGCTGCTGGTCGGCGTGCCGGGACGCGACGCCGTGTTCCCGGACTCCGGCGGAGCCGAGTTCTGGGAGCTGGCGCCCGCGGACCTGCTCTACTGCGCCGGCAAGACGAACTCGCTCGGATGCGTGCCTTTCATGACGCTGCAGGGGCGAGCGAGTGCTTCCAGCACGTCGCCGTTCCTGCTCGGCGGCTGGAACCTCGTACCGAACGAACCCGGCTTCTTGCTCTACGGCTTCGCCAAGCAGAGCCTCGGTTTCCACGGTGGAACGCTGTGCGTGAAGCTGCCGTTCCGTCGGCTCTTCCCCATCAAGCAGGCCCTCCCCTTCGGGCCGCCACCGTGCGCGGGGATGCTCGAGCGCAACTTCAACAACCGCATCCAGAGCGGCGTCGACCCGCTCCTGACCGTCGGCCAGCGCGTGTTCGCGCAGTGGCGCCTGCGCGACCCCGGCGACCCGGCCGGCTTCGGAGACGGCTTCACGGACGCGGTGCGCTTCACCGTGTGTCCCTGACCCGGCGGCGCGGGCTCTTTTTTTGCGATCGGTGGCCGCGAGAAGGCTCCCCGCTGCGACGGGGAGGTCCCCGGGTGCCTTTCCAAGGAGCAAGACATGATCCTCGCAGCCCTTCTCGCGCTGCCCCTGCTGGCCAGCGACTCCTCCACCGGAATCCAGACCACGACCCTGCTCGCGCAGGGTGCTCCGCCCCTCGAGCGCCTGGGGGTCTCCGTGGACGTCGAGAACGGGCTCGCGGCGGTCGGCGCCCCGCTCCACGGCGCGGGGCGCGTGTACCTCTACCGTCCCGGCGCGGGCGGGCAGTGGAGCCACGTCGCCACGCTGACGGCCGCCGACGGCCGCAGCGGAGATCGCTTCGGAGCGTCCGTCTCGGTCGTCTGGAGCTCGCCGCCGATCGTCGTCGTCGGAGCGCCCGACGCTCCCGGGTCCGGAACGGCGCGCGGTGCGGCCTACGTCTTCCGCAACTTCGCCGTCGGGGGCGACCAGTGGGTGCAGGACGTGAAGCTCGCGCCCTCGGACCTGTCGGACTTCGCCGAGTTCGGCGCCAGCGTGTCCGCCACGGGCACGACCGTCCTCGGGAAGCATCGGCTGGTCATCGGCGCCTGGCTCGACTCCTTCGCCAGCCCGTTCATCGCACACGGCTCCGCCTACCTCTACGAGTACACGACGGCGGGCGCCACGCTGCAGGCCAAGCTGCTCTCGCCGAACCTGGCGTCGACAGGCCTCTTCGGGGACTCGGTGGCCGCGGAGAACGACTACGCCGCCATCGGGGAGCCCCTCGGTCCGAGCGGCTCGTCGGGCAAGGTGTACGTGTACCGGCACGACGGCAGCGCCTGGACGGGCCCTGCGATCGTGACGCCCTCGGACGCGGCCGACGGGCAGGAGTTCGGTCGGGCCATCAGCATGAGCTCCACGTTCCTCGCCGTCGGCGCCCCCGACCACGACGTCGGCGGGAACAACGCCGGTGCCGCCTACGTCTTCGAGCGCGCCGGCGCGAACAGCTGGTCGCAGGTCGTGGGGTACTTCGGGAGCACGCCCGGCGGGCAGATGGGGAAGAGCATCTCCATCTCCACCAAGGGGCCGCTCTCGACGCAGCTGCTCGTCGGACGGCCGAACACCGGCGAGGTCTTCGAGGAGCTGACGGCCAACAACGTGTGGGGCGCGCTGTCGCCGCTGGTGCCCTTCGACGGAACGAGCGGCGTGGGCTTCGGCACGAGCGTCGCGGTCGGGATCTACCCGGCCACGTTCGTGGGCGCGCCGCTGGACGACGAGGCGGGCATGGACGCCGGAGCCGTCTACGTGAACGACACGGGCACGAACATGCTGATCGAGACCAAGGAGCTCCCGACGTACCAGCACCAGGGCAGCGCCTTCGGGGGCGCGGTGGCGGGCGACGGGGATCGCGTGGTCGTGGGCGCCGCCGGTGAGTCGACCGCCGGTCCGGCCACGGGAGCGGCCTACGTGCTGCAACGCTCCGGATCGGCCTGGAACCAGACGGCGAGGCTCTCGGCTGCCCCCAACGAGCGCCACCTCGCCGCCTTCGGTCGCTCGGTCGCCGTCGACGGCGACACGATCGCGGTCGGCGCGCAGCTCGAGGAGACCGCCGGGCTCTTCGCGGGCGCGGTGTACGTCTTCCGCGAGAGCGGCTCGAGCTGGGTGCGCGAAGCGCGCCTCACCGACGCCGGACCGTTCGACGAGCTCGGCTCGTCCGTGGCCCTGCGCGGGGACCTGCTGGCAGCCGGCGCTCCGAAGGCCGGCACGGGAGTCGTGCGGACCTACGTGCGCACCGGATCCACGTGGACCGCGGGCAGCGTCCTGACCCCGGTCGGCGGCGGCAACGTCGACCGCCTCGGCGCGAGCCTGGCGATGTCGGAGGACTTCCTGGTCGTCGGAGCTCCCGAGGAGTCGATCAGCATCCTCGACGCGGGAGCCGTGCACGTGTTCGCGCGCAGCGGCTCCACCTGGACCCACGTCCAGAAGCTCTCCTCGGTCAACGCGGCGACCGGGGAGTTCTTCGGCCACTCGGTCGACGTGGACGACGAGCGCATCGTCGTCGGCGCTCCCGGCAACGACTCGAACGGTACGAACGCGGGCGCGATCTACGTGTTCCGGCGCGGTCCGGGCAACTCGTTCGCGTTCGAGTACGCCGGCCTTCCGAGCGGCGGAACCCTGCACGGTTACTACGGATGCTCGGTGGCCCTGCGCGGCAACGAGATCGCGGTCGGCGCGCACAACGACGGCAACGTGGCGCCGGGTGCGGGTGCGGGCTACCTGCTGCGCTGGCAGGGGTTCCTGTGGGTGCAGGAGGCGGTGATGCCGCCGGTAGACCTCGCGACGCAGGACTTCCGCGGCAGTGCCTGCGCCTTCGCCGGCTCCACGCTGCTGTTCGGCGCCATCGGCTGGGACGGACCCGAACGGCCCGACCTCGGGGCGCTGCAGGCCTTCGACGTCCCTCCCGGGAACCTGCTCTACTGCGCGGGCAAGACCAACTCGATCGGCTGCGTTCCGTTCATGACGTACTCGGGCCAGGCGAGCGCGAGCAGCTCGTCGCCGTTCCTCGTCTCCGCCTTCAACACGATTCCGGCGGAGCCGGGCTTCCTGCTGTACGGCTTCGCCAAGGCCAACCTGGGCTTCCACGGCGGAAAGCTGTGCATCAAGGCGCCCTTCCGGCGACTGCTGCCGCCCAAGGCGGCGCCGCCGTTCGGACCGCCGCCGTGCGACGGCCTGCTCGAACGCAACTTCAACAACCGCATCCAGAGCGGTGCGGATCCGCTGCTGACCGTCGGGCAGACCGTGTTCGCCCAGTGGCGCATGCGCGACGCCTCGGACCCCGCCGGCTTCGGCGACAGC
>CAYGPA010000179.1:0-1189 GCA_964351535.1 uncultured Planctomycetaceae bacterium | reverse complement strand
CCTTCGCGCCACGGAACCGAGGATCCCCTACCATGGCCGGGAGAGCGATGAACGAGGTCACGTGCTGGACGCTCCTGCGAGGGGCCGCCGCCGGCGATCGCGCCGACCGGGAGGAATTCGCCCGCCGCTACCTGCCGGTGGCGCGGGCCTACCTCACGGCGCGCTGGCGCCAGCGTCTGAACGAGGACGAGCTGGAGGACGCGCTCCAGGAGGTCTTCGTCGAGTGCCTGCGTGACGACGGCGTGCTCGAGCGCCTGCAGGGCGGCGCGCGCGAAGGCTTCCGGGCCGTCCTGTACGGCGTCGTGCGCAACGTCGCGCTCCGCGTGGAGACCGCGGCGGCCAGGACGAACGCGCGCCGCGCCCGCGACCTGCCGCTCGAGGACGTGCAGGCCGACGACCCGTCGCTCTCGCGCGTCTTCGATCGCGCCTGGGCCGTGGCGATCGTCCGCGAAGCGGCGAGCCGCTTGAAGGCCCGCGCGCGCGCGGGCGACGACCCGGAGGCGCGGCGCCGCGTCGAGCTCCTGGAGCTGCGCTTCCAGGCCGGGCTGCCGATCCGCACGATCGCCGAGCGCTGGGGGGTCGACGCCGCGCGTCTCCACCACGACTACGCGCGCGCGCGGCGCGAGTTCGAGGCCGAGCTGCGCGAGCTGGTGGCGTTCCACAACCCCGCGGGGACTGCCGACCGGCGGATGGAATGCCTGCAGGTCCTCTCCCAGATCGAGTGACCCCGCGCCCGCGCGCGGAGCCGGCCCAGGCGCCCCGTGGAAGCCGCGGCGAGGAGTCCGCCCGGAACAGCGGCCTGACCGTCGGCCCGGCGGCCGATACACTTCCCCGATGCACGTCGAAACCCTGGAGTGGGCCGGCGGACGGCCCGGGCACGTCCGCATGATCGAGCAGACCCTCCTGCCCCGCCGGCACGAGGTGATCGACGTCACGACGGTCGAGGAGATGTTCGCCGCCATCCGCCGGCTCGCGGTCCGCGGCGCGCCCGCGATCGGAGTGGCCGCGGGCTACGGCGTGCTGCTCGGCACGCAGCACCTCTCCGGCGCGAGCGCCGACGAGGTCCTGGCCGCGACCACGGCGACGTGCGAGCGTCTCCCGGAGTCGCGCCCGACGGCCGTCAACCTGTTCTGGGCGCTGAAGCGCATGCGGGCGCGGGCCGAGCGCGAGCACGCCGCCGGCAAGTCCG
>CAYGPA010000178.1:3631-9687 GCA_964351535.1 uncultured Planctomycetaceae bacterium | reverse complement strand
GTACCGACGGCGAGCAGGAGGGTGAAGCCCAGCGCCCGGACCACGATGCGGCGGAAGGTCACGATCGAGACAATAGTCGCGCGGCCGCGCATCGACCACCGCGCCGCCGCCGCGAGTCACTCCGGGGCGTTGACCGAGAGGACGCGCACGACGGGCGTACGACCCGGCGGGTCCTCGACGAACGAATCGCCCCAGCCGTCGACGAGGTACTCGGCACCGTCGGGCAGGAAGCCGCGTCCGACCAGGCGCTTGTGGACGCCGGTCCAGTTCGCGGGCAGCGGGGCGCTCTGCTCGTAGGCCGCGTTGTAGAGGGCGATCGCCTGGTTGACGATGCGGACGCGTTCGAGCGTCTCGTGCAGGCGCAGCGGACCGGCGTCCACGCGGATCGACAGGTCGTCCTCGGTCCCCAGGACGGCGTCCTCGGCCGCGCTGCGGAGCGTCAGCACGTCGTCCTCCAGGACGAGCTGGTAGGGGCGCGACCACGCGTCCAGCAGGTAGCCCTGCAGACCGGTCAGCGGATCGTAGGCGTCCTCGCTCAGGTAGGGCCCGGCCCAGTCCGGGGCGCGCCGGCCCGGCTGCGCGATCAGGTCGCGAAGGTTCGAGGGCAGCTCCCGCACGTCGTGGAAGTACGCCCGGCTCGCGCGCGAGAGCGCGGCGAGCTCGTCGATGGTCGCCGAGCGCGCGCGGTGGGTCATCACGCCGGACGTCACCGGAACCGCGGCGCCGATCAGCGTAGCGACCAGCGCCACGGCGAGCACCACCTCGCGGTGGGACAGGCCTGAGACTCGGCGTTCGGGGTTCATCGAAGGGGGCTCACGGCGAGCGCGAGGCCGAGCACTCCCGGCGGTGCCCGCTCCGCGCGGGGGCCCGCGTCCGGTGTCGCGGCCCGCCGAGTCTCTCTGTCGACCGCCGGAGCCCTTCCCTTGAGGGTCGCGCGGCCCCGCGGCGGAGGGCTTCAGCGGAGCTCGCCCATTGCCGATACGGCTGCAGGCGTCGCGCCCCGAAGGCCATGAGCCCAGCCCTCCTCCAAGCCGGATCGCGAAACCGAGCCGGATCGCAATCCGGTTTCACCCGCATCGCGCTGATCGCGGTCCTGCTCCTCCTCGGCCTGCTGGCCGGCGTCCTCGTGCCCCGGATCGACTCCAACCTGGCCGAGGTTCGCGACGCCCAGCGGCTGCGGGACGTCCACCGGGTCCAGGAGGCCATCGAGCGCTTCCGGAGCGAGCGCGGGCGTCTCCCGCGCGCCGACGGCCTGCGGAACGGCTGGGACGTCTCCTGGGACTCCGGCTTCGTGCAGGAGCTCGTGAACGAAGGCTACCTGCCCGAGAAGGTCGACGACCCGCTCGACGACCACGAGTACCACTTCGCCTACGCGGTCTACACCGAGGGCGACTTCGGCTGCGTCGGCGAGGGCGGCTTCTACGTGCTCGGCGTCCGCGCCTTCGAGACCGAGCAGGCCCGCGCGCGCCACCCCGGCTTCTTCCGCTGCCGGCTGCGCGACTGGGGCGAGGAGTTCGCGTTCGTGACCGGCGGCGGCGCGTCCCGACGCTGAGCCCGCGCCGCCGTGCCGAGGAACGGGGCCTGGACGTAGGGCCCGAGCCTGCGCCCCGCGCTCTCGAGCGGTTAGGATGCCGCGAACATGGACGCCACGACGCGCACGATCCGGCTGGACTCGCTCGGCATCGACTTCGAGGTGCTGGCCGACGACGCCATCATCGGCCCCGCCATCGAGTCCGGTAGCTGGGCCGACGCCGAGACGGACCTCTTTCGCGCCCACGTCCAGCCCGGCTCGCGCGTCGTCGACCTCGGGGCCAACGTCGGCTGGTTCGCGGTGCAGGCGATCCTCGCGGGCGCCGAGGTGGACGCCTTCGAGCCCGTCCCCGTACTGGCGGACGTGTGCACGCGCAACGTCGAACGCGCCAACGCCGTGGGCCCGGGAACCGGACGCGTCCACCGCGTGGCGGCGGGCGCGGAGCGCGGCACGGCCGAGATCGCGCTCGCGGAGCGCAACCACGGCGACAACCGCGTCCTCGAGGGCGCCGACGCGCGCCCGGCGGACATGGCCGACGCCGAGGTGCTGACGATCGACGTCGCGCCGGTGGACGAGTTCGTGAAGGACCCGATCCGGTTCCTGAAGATCGACACCCAGGGCTCGGAGTGGCTGGCGCTGCAGGGCGCGCGCGAGACGCTCGCGCGCAGTCCGCAGGTCGCGCTGCTGATCGAGTTCTGGCCCTACGCGCTGCGCGGCGCCAGCCCCGAGGAGCTCCTGCAGCACCTCTTCGACCTGGGCTTCACGATCGGCAAGGCCACCGAGGCCCCCTACCCGATGACCCCGGCGCGCATCCTGCGCCAGGCGCGCGGCCGGGATCCCGTGAAGGGCGGCATGGACCTCTACGGAACCCGCGGACTGCCCTTCCACGTGGGCGGGTTGGGGAAGCGGCTGCGTTCGGCCGTCCGCAGGCTCAAGGAAGCCTGAGCGGAAGCCGACGAGGGGGACGGCGCCCGGCTTCCCCCCGTCCGCCCGCGGCGGACACGTCGTTCCCGCGAGGGGGGAGCCCCGCCCTCCCCCCATGAAAGTGATCGACTTCCAGACGAAGTTCCTGTCGCGGCCCTACTTCGAGGCCCTGGCCGCGCTCTCGCCCCTCTCCGGCACGATCGAGGAGAAGCTCCAGCGCGCCGCCAAGCGCGCGGGCGTCGAGCCGCCCTCGGCGTCGCTCGACGACCACGCCGCGCGCTGGATCGACGAGCTGGACCGCCACGGCGTCGACCACGCCGTGAGCTGCGCGAGCTGCCCCGACGAACTCGACGGCGTCGCCGAGGCCGCCGGGCTCTCCGGGGGGCGCCTGCTGCCCTTCGCGTCGGTCGACCCGCTCGCCGCGGGCGCGGCCGAGCACACCGGCGCCCTCGTGCGCGAGCGCGGCTTCCGCGGCATCGTGCTCTCCCCTGCCGTCGGCCGCTACGACCTGGCCGCACCCGAGGTGGACGCGGTCCTCGCGGCCCTCGAAGGCACGGGCGCGACCGTCCTCGTGCGCTGCGGCGTGAACCCGGCGCGCCTGCGGGACGTGCTCGGCGTGCCGCGCCTGTTCGACCTGCGCTGCGCCGACCCGCTGGCCGTCGTCCCCGCGGCCGGCAAGCACCCGCGCCTCGCCATCGTGCTGTCCGCGATCGGCGGCGGCTTCCTGCGCGAGGCGCTCATGGTCGGCGCGCAGTGCGACAACGTGCGCGTGGACACCTCGTACGCCGAGGACTGGATGAAGACGCAGTCGACGACGCAGCAGCTCGCCGACGTCTTCGAGCGCGTCCTGGGCGTGTACGGCCCCGAGCGCGTGCTGTTCGCCACGGGCTCGAGCACCTTCCCCAAGGGCTGGCGCCACGACCGCCGCGTCCAGCAGCGCGAGGCCTTCGGCGCCTGCGGGCTCAAGCGCGACGACCTGGATTCGATCTTCGGCGGCAACGCCGCGCGCCTCCTGTCGCTCGACGTCAGCGCGGCCACCCCCGCGGCGGCGCGCCCGCAGAGCTGACCCCGCCGCTTCCCCCGACGACCGGTCCCGCGAAGGGCCCACCCCACGCCTCGACGAGCTTCCTCCCCGATGTTCGTTGCCGGCGCAGCGAGGCCGATGCGCTCGCGGGCGATTCATGACGCGTGGATCGACACGGCTCAACTCGGCTCCTGCTGGTGCCTTGCGAACGCCGGCCCCGTACCAGGCCACGGTATGGATCGGCGAAGACGCCGGGTCAGCTCGTCGAGGACCCCGGTGCTTGCAAAGTGCCGGCAGGCGCCGAGAGGCTGGCGGAGCCAGCCGGTTGTGTCGTTTCGGCTGCGTGCTCATGAACAGTCCGGGCTAGGCTGCGGGCATGGAATCCGAACAGCCCGACGTGCCCGCGAAGGGCAAGAACAAGACGCTGCTCCTCGTGCTCGGTGGCATCGGGGGCTGCGGGTGCCTCGTGGTCCTCGTCGTCGTGGGGGTCGCGATGTGGTTCGCCCCGGCGGTCACGCAGCAGGTCGAGGTCCTGAAGGTCGAGGCCGCGCGCGCGGAGATGCAGGCCATGGTCCAGCAGGTCAAGAGCCACGCCTTGCTGAACGGCGGCGCGCTGCCGGGTTCGCTCGCCGACGTGGACTGGCCTTCGGGCGAGACTCCGGTCGACCTGTGGGGCCAGCCGTTCCAGTACGAGCCGTCGGCGGACGGCACCGCGTTCACGCTGACCTGCCTCGGCGCGGACGGTGCGCCGGGCGGCGAGGGCACGGACGCCGACATCGTGATCGCGTCGGCCCCGGCCGGCGCCGGCGCGGGAAACTGATCCGGGGCTCACGGCGCGACGGGGGTCGACATGGGCTGCCGCCGCTGGCCGCCCCCCTCCGGGCGGACCGTGCAACGTTTCCGATCCGGCGACGGTCTGCACCGGACCCGTGAAGGCGGCTTCGCCGAGACGACGCTCGCGCCGTTTCAGCGGCACCCGGTGGGTTGCGCTGAGCTCGAGCTCCGGGGCCGGGGCGTCGCGCGCTCGCGGCTCGGGCCGAGTCCGTCCGAGCTCGAGCGCACGCTGCACCACGACGGTGCCGACTTACGATCCTCGAACCGCGGGCTTCCGGAGCGCGCGAACGCGAAAGCCTTTCGCACCTCTTGCGACGCGCGGCCGCGGCGGGCCCGGGAGGGCCGATCGCGGCCGCGGTCGCGCCGCGCACCGCGCGCGATCCGATTGCGGCCGCGCGCAGCGCCGATCAGATTTTCGCCGCGTCGCGCCTCGCGGTCGGCGCGTCGGGTTCTAATGACGCTCCTCCCCATGAGTGTCGCATTCCGCTCCCTGCACGCGGTCTTCGTCGCCCTCGCCCTGCTGCTCGCGTCCGGTTCGCGCGCTTCCCATGTGCCCCCGGAGCCGGCGGCGCAGGCGTCGGAGCTCGACGAGCACTTTCGCATGCACCGCTGGCCCCAGGCCGCGGAAGGCTATCGCCAGATCGTCGAGGCCGAGCCCCAGAACGCCCAGGCGTGGTTCCGGCTCGGGTACGCGCTGCACCAGATGGAGCGCTACGCCGAGGCGCTCGTGTGCCACGAGCAGGCCGCGATCCTGCCCTCGTCGTTCCAGACCGTCGCGACGTACAACGCCGCCTGCGCGCGCGCCCTGCGCGGCGAGGTCGACCGCGCCCTCGACTGGCTGCAGCGCGCCGTCGACGCCGGCTTCCGCGAGGTCGAGCTGCTCGACTCCGACGCCGACCTGAACTCGCTGCGCACCGACCCGCGCTTCAAGCGCCTGCGCGCGGGACTCGTCTCCCTCGACGCCTCGTGCACCGCGCTGCCCTGCCCGCCGGGCAACGCGCGCCAGTTCGACTTCCTCGTCGGGCGCTGGCGCTCGCACAACTGGACGCGCACCACCGACGGCGGCTGGACCGAGGCCGGCGAGCTCCTGTTCGACACGCGCTCGGTGCTGGGCGGCGAGGCCATCGTCACGTTCGCCGAGGGGCGCGTGGGCAAGCGCGACGCACACGGCCTCCTGCTGCGGCGCTACGACGCCGAGCAGGACCAGTGGCTCACGATCGTCAACTGGCCGGAGCCCAGGCGCTCGTCGTTCGCGGCGCTGCGCGGCGGCTTCCGCCTGGGCCGCGCCGAGTTCTTCTCGCGCTTCCGCACCGGCCGTCAGGGCGAGACCACGCAGACGCGCGCGACGCTCTCCGACGTCTGCGAGACGCGTGTGCGCATGGAGTCGGCGGTCACCACCGACGCGGGACGTACGTGGCAGACGCGCATGGTCTACGAGCTCGAACGCGCGCCCGACAGCGCACCGATCGAGGCCAGCCAGCGCGTCGGCGACGAGCCGTTCGCCGCGACGCCCGAGTTCCGCACGTTCGACTTCCTGCTGGGACCGTGGGAGGGCCAGCGCACCGCCGCGGCCTGCGGCACGTCGACCGCGGTGCGCGTCGAGGCCGCCTCGATCCTCGGCGGCGCGGCCCTGGTCGTCGAGACGACGGGCACCGATCCGGACGCGGCGCTCGGCTCGTACGAGGTCCTCGGCTACGAGCCCGGCCGCCAGCGCTGGGTGCGCTACGCGGTCGAGCGCGGCGT
>CAYGPA010000178.1:0-3531 GCA_964351535.1 uncultured Planctomycetaceae bacterium | reverse complement strand
TGCGCGTCCAGCGGTCGGTTCAGGTGATCGCGCGCCACTCCACGGATCGCCAGGCCTGTTCCGCTGGTCGGGGACAGGCTCAGAGATTCCGCGGAGTCCTCGATCCGAACGCTCTCGAGCACGGTCGGAACGTGCTGACTCGGCGTGACCCGCAGGTCGTAGACCCCGCTCGGAAGAAAGCCTTCGAGAGATCCTCTCGGCTGCGAGTGCGAGGCCCCACGGTTCCTGTAGTCCCACTCCACCCAGGGCTCCCATTCGTCGCCACCCGCGGCGCGGACGTCGACGCGCAGGTAGTCGTCGGGAACCTCGAAGGCGACCATGCGACCCGGAATCGCCTTCAAGTCCAGCTCGAGGGTCACGTCGTTCGCGACCACGAGCGGACGCTCGACCGGCTCGTAGCCCTCGAACTGCGCGCGAAGCCGATAGTTCCCTTCGGGTACGAGCTTCAGGTGCGCGCCGTCGATGTCCATGGGAACGATCCCGAAGTACATCCCCTGGTCGGCGTACTCTTGAAACCGGGTCACCCCTCCATCGGCCGAGTCGATGCGCATCGAGATCTCCATCGTCACGACACCCTCGTCGTTCTCGATGGAGACCGACCCATCGCTCGCGATCCGCGCGGCGTCGGGTCGGAGCCTGACGATCACGGATCGGCCGGCGGGGATCGGCAACACCAGATCGAGGCGCGACTCCAGCGCTTCCAGCCGGTAGGCGCAGCGGTGCCGCAAGTGCGGGGCCTCGCTGTCCGCGTAGTGCGTCACGTGCATCACGTAGACGCCCGGCGCGAGGTGGTCGAAGGTGAAGGGCTCCCCGACTTCCAGCCAGCCGATTCGTCGGGCGCCGGTCGCCTCCTCGACGAACTCGTACTTGACCGTAGCGCCGTCGTGCGGGTACTCGGGCTCGAAACGCCCGGAGAGGACGACGGCGGGCTGCAGCTCGAGGTCCAGGCCGGTCGTCGTCTCGAACACGTCCAGCTCGCGCTCGAGAGTTGCGTGCAGGTCGGAGGTCACGAGCAGGCGATGGGTTCCGGGCAGCAGGCCGCCGAACGCGAACCGTCCGCTTCCTTCGCGGATGAACGCGGCGGGGAAGTACTCTCCGTTCTCGTGCAGCCGAAGAACGATTTCGCCACCCTCGGGAGCCTCGACGTGGCCGGAGACGCGCAGTGCGCCGGGCTTCACGAAGTCGTGCTCGACGTCCCCGGCGAGCTGGGTGACGAGCGCCCAGGGCTCACGCAACACCGTGAACTGCTCCAGGCCGACCCAGATCTTCCCGGCGGGCAGGTCCTCGATCGAGTAGCGCCCCTCGGAGTCCGAGCGCACGGTGCGAAAGACGCGTGGCGCATCCGTCGCCTCCATCTTCGCGCGCACGTCGATTCCCCCGACCGGCCGACCCTCGCGGTCGCGCACGACGCCGAACACGCGGTGCGGTCCCGTCGGTTCGGGGCCGGAGGGTCCTCCGGCGTAGCCCAGCGCGCGCACGAGCTCGAGCGCCTTCGCGTCGGGTCCCGGTTCGGCGGGCGCCACGGCCGTTCGAGCGGTGTCGGCCGACGGCGCGGCGATTTCGACGAGCGCTTCTTCAGCCTGGGTGGAGTCGGCGCGTTCGGTCCCCGGCGCGGCGGGCTCGCTCTCGCGGCGGCCGTCGAGATAGAGGTACGCGACCACCCCCAGCACCACGAAGACGACCAGCAGCGCGCGCGATCGCATCGGCGGGGTCAGTTCGGCGTCGGCACGTCCACGCGGGGTTCCTGGCCGCGCAGGACGGAGTTGTCGGAGTAGAGCTGGGTCTGGTCGATCTCGGGCTCGCGCAGCAGGGCCTCGACGTCGATCTGGCCGGACTGGGCGTAGGCGTCGAGCGCATTCTGCCACGTCACGAGCTCGACGTGTTCCTGCGGGATGCCGCGCTCGAGCATCAGGGCGGCCGTGCGCGGGACCGACAGCGGGTCGCTGACGCCCCAGTCGGCGGAGCTGTCGACGATCACGCGCTCGGGGCCGTACTGCTTCACGAGCTCGACCATGCGCTCGGAGCCCATCTTCGTGTGCGGGTAGATCGTGAAGGCGGCCCAGGCGCCGGCGTCGAGGACCGACTGCACGGTCTCCTCGTTGTTGTGGTCGATGACGAGCTTCTGCATCGGCACGCCGACTTCCTGTGCGACCTCGAGCGAGCGCACGATGCCGCGCTTCTTGTCGCGGTGCGGCGAGTGCACCATCACGACCATGTCGTTCTCGACCGCGAAGGCGAGCTGCTGCTGGTACGCGCGCTCCTCGGCGGGCGTGATCTCGTCGTAGCCGATCTCGCCGATGGCCACGACGCCCTCCTTGAAGGCGAAGCGCGGCAGGAGCTCGAGCACCTCGTTCGCCAGCGCCTCGTTGTTGGCCTCCTTCGAGTTCAGACCGATCGCGCAGTAGTGCTGGATGCCGAACTGCCCGGCGCGGAAGCGCTCCCAGCCCACGAGGCTCGCGAAGTAGTCGACGAACGTGCCGACGTTCGTGCGCGGCTGGCCGACCCAGAAGGCGGGCTCGATGATCGCGCGTACGCCGGCCGCGGCCATGGCCTGCAGGTCGTCGGTCGTGCGGCTCGTAACGTGGATGTGGGGATCGAAGAAGCGCATCAGCTCGCGAAGGAGAGGTCCAGTTCTTGGAAGGAGGTCTGGTCGCACTGGCCCTCGAGGGCCTCCTGCATCGCGTCGCGCACCTCCTCGTCGGACTCGGACGCGACGAGCGTGCGCAGCCGCTCCAGCTCGCCCATGCGACCGAGCGCGAGGGCCGCGGCGCGACGACCCAGGGGGAAGTCCCCGGCGAGCTCCAGCTCGACGGCCTCGAGCCCGCGCTTGCCCGCCTCGTCGCCGAGGCACAGCCAGAGCTCGTGGAACACGCGGCGTCCGGCCGCGCGCCGCTCGTCGGCGAGGTCGAGCGCCATGCGCGCGAGCTCCGGCGACAGGCGGTCGTCGAGGCCGTACACGCGCCACAGCGGGCCTTCGACGAACAGGCACTTGATCACGGCCTGCCGCCACGCGACGTCGTCGAAGTGGGTGAAGGGGTACGGCGTGTCGCAGCACGCGGCTTCGAACACCGCGCGCATGTTCGAGCGCGCGCCCTCCCCCGCGCGCCACAGGAAGCGCTTCGGCTCCGGCAGCAGCGCCAGCGTGCGGTACAGCGCGCAGAGCTCGCCGACGTCGGCGTAGCGGAAGGCCTCCTCGACGGCGGCCGCGCCGTCGGGCGTGTCGAGCTCCGGCCGCGCCAGCACCAGGGCGCTGCGGGCCGCGTCCAGCACACGCCAGCGCTCGGGGTTCCAGCCGGTCAGGCACTGCCCCGCATCGAAGAGCTCGGACGCCGCGGGCGCCAGTTCGTCCTTCGGGATGCGGCGGCTGGCGAGCGAGATCAACGCGGCCAGCCGGGCCGCGTCGGCCCCGGCCGCGATCTCGGCGCGCGCGCCCTCGAGCCACTCGGTCGCCTCGGGTGCGAGCCGTGACGAGAGGGCCGCGTCGAGCCACGCACGGGCCTCGTCGGTCGTCGTTGCCATGGGATGCGCTGG
>CAYGPA010000177.1:0-9706 GCA_964351535.1 uncultured Planctomycetaceae bacterium | reverse complement strand
GTGCGCCTCATGGGGCCCAGCTCGGCAGAGCGCCGTGAGGGGAACGAGCGTGCCACAGGGTGTCGCGCCCGGGGGGGGCCGCATGATGAAAAGGCCCAGAAGGCCTGCGCCGCACTGGCCGCACGAGAGGGAGCCTGAAGCCATGAGCATCTTCGTCGACCGCGACACGCGCCTGATCTGCCAGGGTTTCACCGGCAAGACGGCCACCTTCCACTGCGAGCAGGCGCTCGAGTACGGCACCGAGCTCGTCGGGGGGGTCACTCCGAAGAAGGGCGGCCAGGAGCACCTGGGTCTCCCCGTGTTCGACACCGTCCGCGAGGCGCGCGAGGCGACGCGCGCCAACGCGTCGGTCATCTACGTGCCGCCGCCCTACGCCGCGGCCGCGATCCTCGAGGCCGTCGAGGCCGGCATCGAGCTGATCGTGGCCATCACCGAGGGCATCCCGGTGCTCGACATGGTGCGCGTCATGGAGGCCGTCAAGAGCTCCGGCTCGCGCCTCATCGGGCCCAACTGCCCGGGCGTCATCACGCCCGACCAGTGCAAGATCGGCATCATGCCGGGCTACATCCACAAGCCCGGGCGCGTGGGCGTGGTATCCCGCTCGGGCACGCTGACGTACGAGGCCGTCTGGCAGCTGACGTCGCGCAACATCGGTCAGTCGACCTGCGTCGGGATCGGGGGCGACCCGGTGAACGGCACGAACTTCATCGACTGCCTCGCGGCCTTCAACGCCGACGAGGACACCGACGCGCTGATCCTGATCGGCGAGATCGGCGGCACGGCCGAGGAAGAGGCCGCGGACTACATCGCCGCGAACGTGAAGAAGCCCGTCATCGGCTTCATCGCCGGCGCGACCGCGCCTCCCGGCCGCCGCATGGGCCACGCCGGGGCGATCATCTCGGGCGGCAAGGGCACGGCGAAGGAGAAGATCGCCGCGCTCGAGAAGGCCGGGGTGCGCGTGACGCCGAGCCCCGCGCGGCTCGGCGAGTTCATGGAGCAGGCCCTGCGCGAAGCGGGCCTGACCGCCGCCCTGACCGCCTGATTCCCGGCCCGCGTCTCCACGGACCCCAGACGGCCCGCAGCCCCCTTTCACGAGCGGGGCGCGGGCCGTTCGGTTTGTGCTTCGGGCGCGTAACTCCAGCGCAAAATCGGCCTTGGTGGGTTCGGTAGGGGGGCTGCGCGCGGCGGCTCACCGCCACGCGCCGCACAAAGGGTCCCTGAACCTCAAGAGCCGGCTGCGCATCGGGCGATCCATGCCGCGAGCCGTGGGGGCTCGGAAGAACGCTCTAGGAGGGCGCGCCATGAAGAGTTGGATCGCGGGAGGGGTGGGCCTTCTGCTCGTGAGCTGTGGTGGGGGATCCGGAGGCGGGTCGTTGTCGGGTGCCGCGAGCACCCCTGACGAGGAGCCGACGACGACCACGTCCGCGGCGCAGCTCGCTTCACCTACGGAGCAGTTCCTGACCTACCTGGGCAGGAGCGGCAAGGAAGTCATGCGGGACGTCGCAGTCGGTCCCGACGGCAGCGTCTACGTGACGGGCGGAACGGACTCCTCGAACTTCCCGACCACACCGGGCGCCTACGACCGGTCGTTCAACGGGGTCTTCGACGTGGTCATCTGCAAGTTCTCCCCCAGCGGGACGCTGCTCGCGTCGACCTTCCTCGGGGGAGCGGGCTACGACCGCACGTACTCGGTGGACGTCGAGGACGGCACCGGCAACGTCTACGTCGCCGGTCGCGCCGGACAGGGCTTCCCGACCACGCCCGGAGTGATCCAGCCGACCTTCGCCGGCTCGAACTATCCGGACCCGGCCTACGGGACGCAGGACGGCTTCATCGCGATCCTGGATGGGAACCTCTCGACGCTGATCGCCGCGACCTACTTCGGCGGGAACGACCGCGCCGTGTGTCGCGACATGGAGCTCGCGCGCCGCAAGAACGGCAAGCGCCGCGGCCAGCCCGTGATCACGATGATCAAGGTCGAGGCCGACTTCCCGCACGTCAAGAACGCCTTCCAGCCGTATCACGGCGGCGGGCGCGACATGGTCGTGGCGAAGATGAAGCGCGACCTCTCGGACGTGGTCTTCTGCACGCACGTCGGCGGCAGCGCCGACGACACGGGCACCGGAGTCACGACGGATGCCGTCGGCAACGTCTACGCGGCCGGTTTCACGTACTCCGACGACTTTCCCGTCACGGGCAATGCGTTCCAGAGCAACCGCGCGGGTCTGTCGGACATGTACGTGGTCTGCCTGGGCCGCGGGGGCTCGCTGGACTACTCGACGTACTTCGGCGGCTCGAGCTACGACGACAGCGAGACGCACTCGGTCAGCGTGTACCGCGGCCACGTGACCCTCGCCGCGCGGACGACGTCTCCGGACCTGCCGACGACCTCGAACGCGTTCAACACCGTCTTCAACGGCGGCGCGCCGACGACCAACCCGGGCGGGGATCCGTTCGGAGACGCCTTCGTGGCCGTCTTCGAGCGCGACATGCAGTCGCTGCGGTTCATGTCCTACATCGGCGGGACCAAGCAGGACAACAACGAGGGCGCCGCCTGGGACGACTCCGGGCGGCTCTACGTCAGCGGCCACACCCTGTCGAACGACTGGGGAGCGACGGCCAACGCGGTGCAGCCGAACAAGGCCGGGAGCCGGGACGCGACGTTCGTCGTGCTGAACCCGATGTCACCCGACGCCAGCGAGACCCTGCAGTACGCGACGTACATCGGCGGCAACGGGGACGACTGGGCGCGCAGCGTCGCGATCGACCGCGGGTCGGTGTACCTGATCGGCTACACGCTCTCGTCGGCGAACCTGTCGACGCAGAACTCCAGCACGTACGACCCGACGTACAACGGCAGCAAGGACGGCTGGTTCCAGAGCTACCTGAGCCCGAGCACGAACGAGGAAGCCGCGCCCTGACGGTCGACGGCTCACGCGACCCCCGGGTCGTGGAATCGAGCGCCGCCCGGTCTCGCGACCGGGCGGCGCGTCTCGTCGGGTCGGGAGGAGTGTGCGGTGCGACGGAGCTCGTGGGCGCGGTACGATGGGGCGCATGTCGGAGGCGCACGACGCGGAGCTCGCGGCCCAGCCGCCGTGGCTGCCGCGCGCGACGGACGACGGGTCCTGGACGCTCGTCCACACGGTGCACGGCCAGGCGTGCCACTCGAGCTCGGGCGCGTGGCTCGAGGCGCGTGAGCGCTACGCGCGTCCGTGTAGGATCCGCGAGCTCGCCCGGAGGGGCGGCGAGGTCCGCGTCCTCGACGTGGGCACGGGACTCGGGCTGAACGTCGCCGCGGCGCTCGAGGCCTGCGACGGTACCGCGGCGCGGCTCGCGGTCGAAAGCCTCGAACTGGATCCGGGCGTGCTCTTCGCCACGCTCGCGACGCTGGCGGCGGACGGGGCGGCGCCGGAGGCGGAGCCGTGGCACGGCCTCGTCGGCGAGGCCCTCGCGCGCGCCCTCGCCGACCCCGCGGCGGCCGTGGGCGGCGTGCCGCTCGGCCGTGGCGACCGGGACGGACGCGCGGGGACGCTGCATCTCGTGCTCGGGGACGCGCGCGAGACGGTCCTGCGCTGGCCCGAGGAGCCGCGCTGGGACGCCGTCTTCCTCGACCCGTTCTCGCCGGCCGGGCACCCCGACCTCTGGGAGCCCGCGTTCCTGGCCGCCCTCGCCGCGCGCATGGCTCCCGGCGCGATCCTGTCGACCTACACCACCTCCCTGGCGGTCCGCGCGGGGCTCGAGCGGGCCGGTCTGCGCTGCGGCCCGGGGCCGCGGGTGGGGGCCAAGCACCAGGGCACGCTCGCGCTGCGCGATGCGGCTCCGCCCCAGCGCTTCGACGAGCGCACCGCGCGCAAGCTGGCGCGGCGGGTCGCCCGGCTGTCGGGTCCGAAGGCGCTGTCGGGGCAGGGAGGAGCCCCTGGGGAGTTGTCCGCGGGGAGACGGGTGCAGAAACTCCCCGCCGAAGACTAGAATCAACAGCTGCCCGGCCTTGCCGGCCGAAAGGGGTCTTTCAGGCCCGCGCCTCGCCGGCAAGCCCCGCCTACCAAGGAGCCCCAGACGACCATGTTCCATCTCGCGATCGGAGTGCCCGGAGGGGTCGAGTGGGTCTGGATCGGCCTGGTCGTCGTGCTGCTCTTCGGCGCGCGCAAGCTCCCGGAACTCGCGCGCTCGATGGGTTCGAGCATCAACCAGTTCAAGAAGGGCCTGCGCGAGGAGGAGTCCGCGGAGCAGATCTCCGAGGGTTCCGCGACGGACGGCTCCGCCAAGGAGTGACGCGTCCGGACGTTCGCGCTGCCGACGCGCGCCAGCCGGACCGGGTCCTCGGCGTCGTGCTCTGCGGAGGAGCCAGCCGGCGCATGGGGGCCGACAAGGCGCGCCTCGAGCTGGGCGGACGCAGCCTGGTCGCCTGGTCGCTCGAGGCCCTGGGCGGCGCGGTCGAGGAGCTGGTTCTGGCCTCCGGGCCCGAGGCGCGCTTCGCCGACCTGGGCGTCGAGGAAGTTCCCGACCTGCGCCCGCGGGCGGGACCGCTCGCGGGACTGGAGACGGCCCTCGCCGCGGCGCGCGAGCGCGGGTGCTCGCACGCCGCCGTGCTGGCCTGCGACATGCCCCACGTTCGCGCCGAGCTCGTGCGCGAGCTCGTGACCCGCGCGCTGCGAGAGCGCTGCGACGTGCTCGTGGGGACGACGGTCCAGGGCCTCGAGCCGCTGTTCGGCGTCTACTCGGTGCGCTGCCTTCCGGCCGTCCGGGCGGCCCTGGACGCCGGGGAGCGGCGGGCCGTGGCCTTCCACGACCGGGCCGTCGAAGGTTCGCCCCTGCGCGTCGAAGGCGTGGCCCTGGAGGAGCTGGGGGCCGGCCCGGAGGCCGTTCGGAACCTGAACACGCCCGCCGATCTGGAGCGGGCTCGCGGCGAGGCCCGCTTCCGTTTCGCCCCCGATTCGGGGAAGGCCAGGGAAGGGCAGGAATCCGGCGGCGGATAGGTTATAGATGGCGCAACCATGGAAGCGGAGTCCCTGTTGCGCCGTCTTCTCGCGCCCATCGCGGAAGACATGGAACGCATGCACGACGTGCTCATCGAGCAGGTCCGCAGCACCTCGCCCGCCGTTCGCGACATGACCGACCACGTCGGCCGGTTCCGCGGCAAGCAGCTGCGGGCCGCGCTGGTCCTGCTGTCGGGCGAAGCCACCGGCAACACCACCGACGAGCACGCTCGCGTGGCCGCCATCGTCGAGATGATCCATCTCGCGACGCTGGTCCACGACGACATCCTCGACGGAGCGCTGGTGCGCCGCCGCGTGGCTTCGGTCAACCAGCGCTGGGACAACCAGGTGGCCGTCCTGCTCGGCGACTTCCTCTACGCGCGGGCCTTCGCGCTGTCGACGGATCTGTCGTCGCGCCTCTGCAGCCGGCTGCTCTCCGAGACGACGCGCGACATCTGCGTCGGCGAGATCGAGCAGTCCACCAGCCGCTACGACTTCGACATCCCGCAGGATCGCTACGAGCGTCTCTGCGGCGCCAAGACCGCCAGCCTCTACGCCGCTGCCTGCGAACTCGGTGCCCGCTATCCCGGCGGCAACGACGACGTCGGCAGCCTGATGAAGAGCTTCGGGTGGGAGCTCGGCGTGGCCTTCCAGATCAAGGACGACTGCCTCGACATCATCGGCACCGAGGCCGAGGTCGGGAAGACGGTCGGACGGGACGTCGAGGACGGCAAGGTGACGCTGCCCGTGCTGCACGTCTACCGCAACGCCCCCGACGCCATCAAGGCGCGCATCCGCGACATCTACACGATGCCCGGCATCGAGGATCGCACGTCGCGGCTCGCGGACGCCTGCGATCTCACTCCGGGGGTGGAATTCGCGCTCGACCGCGCCGAGGAGCTGGTTCGTACGGCGCTCGGCCGACTCGCCGCGCTGCCCCAGGGTCCGGCTCGCCAGGCGCTCGAGGGCATCGGCAGCTTCGTGCTCGAACGCCGCTTCTGACCTCCCTCCGGAGTCTCGCGGTGTCCGCGCCCCGAGGTGCTTTCGGGAGGACTACAATCCGTCCACGGGCCGTCGCCCAGGAGTCCCCCCCTGACCTCTTCCGGGCAGGGGACCCAGGCGCAGGTCCCAAGCCATCCTGACCTGGCGAGCTCGCCGGCTCGCACTCCCCATGGCCCGAGAATCCTCCAAGGTCTCCCCTCGCGACCGCCGGCCCTTCCGCTGGGGCTTCCTGGGCGCCTCGCTCGTCATCCTCCTCCTCATGGGCGTGGGACAGGCGGTGGGGCTGCTGCTCGCCGACTACCCGCCCCAGCGCCTGCTGCGCAACGTGGCGCTGTTCCAGTGGCAGGCGGCCGGGACCGAGCTGAGCGGCCTGTTCGGCGCCATGGAGGCGCGCGACTGGCTGTTCACGGCCTTCCTCGGATCCGCGACCGTGTTCCTGTGGCTGCAGCGCGCCGCCGTGCGCCGCTTCTTCCGCACGATGGAGGTCGGCGTGTCCCTGGTCGTCCTGTCGACCGTCGCGGTCTGCGTCGGAGTCCTCGTCCCGCAGATCGACGGCTTCGAGGACCCGACCGCGCGCGTCACCGAGGAGAACTACGAGGACCAGTACAAGCAGTTCCGCTGGGCCCAGGGCTACTTCCTCTACCACCTGAGCCATCCGTTCGGGCAGGGGCTGCCGAAGTCGGACCTGCCCCCGCAGATGCGGGAAGGTCTCGAGCGTTTCGGCGAGCGCTACGGCGAAGAGGAGCGCAGCAACCGCGAGAAGCGCATGGTCGCGGCGTTCTCCGGGCAGGGGAAGACGCGCGCGATCGGCGAGTTCATCCAGGAGCACGACGCGGCGCTGCGCCAGTACTTCGACGTGGCGACCGCGCTGCATCTCAACCGCACGTACAAGTCCAACTGGTTCGCGACGCTGCTCACGCTGCTCGCGACCGGCATCCTGTTCAACACGTTCAAGGGCTCGCCGTCGCGCTGGTTCTCGATCCACAAGGTCGGCTTCGTCGTCACGCACTTCGGCATGGCCCTGTTGCTGATGGGGGGCTGTCGCAGCAAGCTCGGGACCGATCGCGGCATCCTCCACCTCGACCTGCGGGATCCGCCGCAGAACGAGTACTTCCAGCACTTCCGCCAGGAGCGGAAGATGCAGATGCCCTTCCACGTCAAGCTCGACCGCTTCGCGCGGCGCGACTGGAAGCAGATCGAGGTCCACTTCCCGCAGGAGCAGTTCACGTCGAGCCCGCCCTCCTACACCCTGTGGCAGGATCGCGTGATCGACCTCGACTTCCGGCCCGACGAGAACGGAGATCCGCGCCCGGCCCTGCGCATCGAGGTGCAGGACGTGCACGAGCGCGCGCTGGTCGACGTCCCGGTCATCCGCGAGAGCTTCGACCCCGAGTCGTCCGGCGCGGACCTGTTCCCGGTGGCCGAGCTCGAGGTCCCCGACACCGACTTCGACGCACCGATCACCGCCGCGCGGCGGCGCGCGCAGATGGCGCCCGCGGGCCGCAACCAGCTCTACATCGACCCCGCGATGCGCTTCCGGATGCGCGTCGTCCACGGCGAGCTGCCCTCGAGCCTGTTCCCGGCGGAGGAGGATGTCCTCGGCACGATGGAGTTCGAGGTCGTCTCCGAGGGCGAGTTCGACCCCGTCGTCTCCGAGTTCGCGGTGGGGGAGTCCTACGAGCTGCCCGGCGGCTACACGCTCCGCGTGAAGCGCGCGACGGGCAACTTCGGGCTCGACCCGAACACCCGTCAGGAGATCGTCGACCCGCGCCCGCTGGCCGAGCAGCCGCCGGCCTCGCCCGCGGTCTGGGTCGAGATCGGTTCCGACGACTACGAGGAACCCGAGGAGCGCTTCCTCCTCGACGGCGTCGACTGGCGCGACTACGGCTTCCAGGAGCGCTTCCAGCTCGCCGACGTGGTCGTGCGGTTCCGCTGGAACTCGTGGACCGCCCCGGGCCCCGACCGCTACGTGCTGCACTGGGACGTCGGCCGCGAGCCGGTCCTGCTCGACGCCGACGGCGGGGAGACCCCCGTGGCCCTCGGCCAGCCGCTGCAGCTGGGCGGGCTCGTCAGCGACATCGTGCCCCTGCAGTTCGTCAACGACGCCGCGTTCGAGCCCAGCATCGAGTTCCCGGCCCCCCGCGTGGACGACGAGACCGGCTTCGACAACGACTTCTACGCGACCGACCCGGTCGGCGTGACGCTGGAGGTCGTGCGCGACCCCGGCATGCCCGGCGAGACGCGCGAGGTGGTGCGGCTCGCAACCTACGACCTGCACGACACGTGGTTCTCCGACGACGGTGACGTGGCCATCCGCTTCTTCGAGAACGACAAGATGCTGCCGTACGAGTGGCGCAGCGTGCTGTCGATCTGGGAGCCGTCCGAGCAGGGCGGGCTCGAGCAAGTGCCCGTCGGTCGCGAGAAGGACCGCGAGATCCGCGTGAACGACTACTTCCAGTACCGGGGCTATCGCTTCTTCCAGACCAACGCGAACCCCGAGTTCCCCACCTACTCCGGCATCGGCGTCGTCTACGACCCCGGCATCCCGCTGGTGCTCGCGGGCATGTGGACCGTCATCGCCGGCGCCACCTTGGCGTTCCTCGTCAGACCCATCGTCCTGGCCCTGCGCCAGGGGAGGGAAGCGTGAGAGTCCCCTGGCAAGCCTGGTTGGAGTCCCTGAACTGGTCGTACGCGAACCTGCCGGACTCGAGCGTCTGGCTGCGGGTGACCAACGTCCTCTGCGCGCTCGGAATCCTCGCGTGCTGCGGCGCGATGGTGTCGCACGGCGTGCACTCCGTTCGCGCCCGTGCCGATGCCCGCGCGGGAGCACGTTCGGACGGCGAGGCGCGCGGCAAGCTGCCGCGCCTGATGCCGCGCGTGCTGCTGTTCGCCCTGCTGGCGGCGACGGCCTCCGTCTTCGTCTCGGTCGGCTATCGCTGGGTCGAGGTGAACCACTTCCCCAGCCAGACCATGAGCGAGGTGCTCGTGATGTTCTCGCTGGCACTGCTCGCTTCGCAGGTGGTGCTGCACTTCGCGCTCGGACTGCACCGCATCGGCCCGGGCTGGGCGATGCTGGCCGACGGCATCGCGCTGTTCGTGTTCCTCGGGGCCTGGGGCGTGAACGTCTACAGCACCTCGCTGACCACGGCCCAGCGCGACCTGCCGCCCGCGCTGCAGTCGTACTGGTTCCCGTTCCACCTGTCCGCGCTGATCTTCAGCTACGCGACGCTCGCGATCGCCGCGCTGATCTGCTTCAAGTTCTTCGTCGTGCGCCTGTGGGCCAGCCTGTTCGGCGGCCAGGCGAAGGCGATGGGGGTGCAGTTCCTCTGCATCGCGGCCGTCGGCGCACTGTGGGTCGGGGCCGCGTTCCTCGGCGCGCGCAGCGGCCTGCCGTGGTGGGGCGCGGTCGCGTTCGTCGGGGCCGTGGTCGGCGGATCCCTGTGGGCCGCGAAGCGCTTCCTCGCGCCCGTCTTCGCCGGCTCGGGGCTGCTGCCGGTCTGGATGCTGCTGCTGATCGTCGTCGTCTCGCCGACGCTCGGAAAGGGCGGCCAGTACCTGCTCCAGGGCCTCGCGATCATGATCGTGCTGGTCGGGGCCGCGTTCGGCCTGGTCTGGCTCCTGCACAAGCGCCAGGGCCAGTCCTGGAAGCCGTCGGTCGCCGCGCTGGCCGCGCTCGAGAAGGACATGGACCAGGTCTCCTTCCGCGCGTTCTCGGTCGGCTTCCCGTT
>CAYGPA010000176.1:801-9800 GCA_964351535.1 uncultured Planctomycetaceae bacterium | reverse complement strand
GTGCGCTTCTGCACGGAGCTCGCCGCGGGCCTCGACGTCCCGCTCTCGATCGTCTCCGCCCCGGTGGCCCCAGGAGCCGACCTCGAGGCGCGCGCCCGCGAGGCGCGCTACCTGGCGCTGGCCGAGGAGGCCCGGCGGCGCGGCTTCCGCACCGTCGCCACCGGCCACCACGCCGACGACGTCCTCGAGCCCACCGTGATGCGCCGGGCACGCCGCACGCACCTCGGGGGCCTCGCCGCCCTGCGGGCCCCCGCGCTGGTCCCCCCCGGCGGCGGCCCCCCCCCGGGCCGCGAGGAGCCGCTGGCCCTCGTGCGGCCCCTGATCTCCCTGCGCCGCGAAGAGGTCCGCGACCTGCTGCGCCGCGCCGGCTGCTCCTGGTGCGAGGACTCCTCCAACGGCGCGCGCCAGTTCACGCGCAACCGCGTCCGCCTCGACCTGCTGCCGGCGCTCGACGGGATGTGTCCGGAGGCGATCGAGAACCTGCGCGCCTTCGGGCGCGCCATCGAGACCCTCGAGGACACCTTCGCCGCGGCCACCGCGCACCTGCACTGGTCGCCGCCGAGCTACCCCCAGGCCGTGCGCGCGCACGGCGACCAGCACGTCGGCGGGACGCTCGCCCGCGGCGACCTCGCGCGGCTGCCGGCTCCGCTGCTCCGCCGCGCGCTCTGGCGCCTGGTGCTCGAGGGCACCGGCCGCGCCCCCAGCCGGCGCCTGCTCGAACGGATCGTCGAGGACGTCCACAGCGGACGCCGCGCGCGCCACGCCCTGCCCGCGGGCTTCGACCTGCACCTGCGGCGGGCGAAGCTCGTGCTGAATCCACCGAAGCGCGCGCGCGTCCAGCCCGAAGGGATCGAGCTCGGAGAGCTCCTTCCCGGAGGTGAGCTCGCGCTGCCCGACGGCCGCATCCTGCGGGCCGAACTGCACGACGTGCGCGAGGAGACTCCCATTCCGCGCGACGCCGATCGCGTCGAGCTCGACGCCGCCGTGCTGCGGGGCCCCCTGCACGTCCGCTGGCCGCGAGCCGGCGACCGCTTCCAGGGACTCGGCAGCCCCGGCTCGAAGCCCCTCGGACGGTTCCTCGCCGACGCCGGCGTTCCGCGCGAGGACCGACCGCGGGTGCCGCTGGTCGTCTCGGGCGACGAGCTGCTCTGGGTCGGCGGCGTGCGCCCCGCCCACCGCGCCCGGGTGCGGCCCTCCACGCGTCGCCGACTGCGCCTGACGCTCGTCGCGCGGCCGGCCTGATCGCCGATCTTCCGGGCACCGGACCGGCTCCCGCCGGGGACGACCCCTCGCGGTGACTTCGCCTGCTCCAGGGGGTACCCTGGTGCGTTGCGACCCGTGCGAGCCCTCCTGAAGCGGAACCTGGACCGCGTGCGCCAGCGCCTCGAACGCGCCTGCGACGCCGCCGGGCGCGATCCCCGCGAGGTCGCGCTGCTACCCGTCTCGAAGTACGTCGAGGCGGACGTGGCCGCCGAGCTGTGCGAGCTGGGCGTGACGGAGTTCGCCGAGAGCCGCGTGCAAGAACTAGCCAGCAAGTCCGCTACCTTCGCCGCGCGCGGTCTGACGCCGCGCTGGCACCTGGTCGGGCACCTCCAGCGCAACAAGGCGCGCACCGCCGTGCGCTGCGCCGACAGCCTGCACTCCCTGGACAGTCTGCGGCTGATCGAGACCCTGCAGCGCGTGTGCGCCGAGGAGCAGGCGCGGCCCGAGGTGTTCCTCGAGGTCCGCCTCGTCGCGGACTCCGCGCGCCACGGGTTCGATCCCGCGGAGCTGCCAGAGGCCGTCGAGCAAGCGCGCAACGCGCCGAACCTGAAGCTCGTCGGCCTGATGGGCATGGCGCCGGCGCCGGAGTCCGGCGCAAGCGGCCCGAACGCCGGCGACGACCGGCCGGCGCGTCGCGCGTTCGCGGCGCTCGCCGCGCTGCGCGAGACCCTGCCGGCGGCGGCCTTCCACTCCGGGCGCGCGCTGCTCTCCATGGGCATGAGCGCCGACCTCGAGGCCGCCGTCGCGGAGGGCAGTGACCTCGTGCGCGTCGGCTCCGCCCTCTTCGAAGGCCTGCCGCGCCGAACGCGGCCCGCTCCCGCGGCTCCCGAAGGCCCGTGACCCCATGCCTCCCAAGCGCCTCGTGCTCGAAGTCGCCGACGGCGACGTCCCGCCGACCGAGCTGCCCCGCTCGGGCGTGCTGACCATCGGCTGCTCGTCCGAGCGCGCCGGCTTCGTGCTGTCGGGCGCCGAGGTCGCCGACGTGCACTGCGCGATCGGCAGGATCAAGGGCGGCGGCTGGGCGCTGAAGGACCTCGGAACCAGCACGGGAACGCGCGTCAACGGCAGCCCGGTGAAGTCGGTGCGCCTCTCGGCGGGCGACGAGATCCAGATCGGCGCGCGCCGCGTGCGCGTCGTCGACCCCGAGGCCCCGGCCGGAGCTCCGGCGCCGTCGACCCGCGCGACCAAGCCGGAGAAGTCGCGCGCGGACGCCAAGATGCCCCTTCCGCGGCTCACGGGCTACCGCGTCGAGAAGCAGCTCGGTCGCGGCAGCATGGGGCGCGTCTACCTCGCCGTGCAGGAGAGCTTGCACCGTCCGGTGGCGCTCAAGGTGCTGCCTCCGCGCCTGGCTCACGACGAGGACTTCGTGCGCCGCTTCCAGGCCGAGGCGCGCGCGGCCGCGGCGCTGAACCACAACAACGTGGTCACGGTCTACGACGTCGGCGAGGACGGCGGCCTGCACTTCCTGTCGATGGAGTACATGGCGCGCGGCAGTCTGGAGTCGCGCCTCGCCGCGGCCGAGCGGCTGCCGTGGCGCGAGGTGCTCGCCATCCTGATCGACGCCGCGCGCGGCCTGGTGTTCGCCGAGGGACGCGGCATCGTGCACCGCGACATCAAGCCCGCGAACCTGATGCAGACCGAGGACGGCGTGACGAAGATCGCCGACCTGGGACTCGCGACGCAGCTCGAGGCCGAGGCGACCGAGACGATGGGCTCGAAGGTCTTCGGCACGCCGCACTTCATCGCTCCCGAGCAAGCGCGCGGCGAAGCGGTGGACGGCCGCACGGACCTGTACTCGCTCGGCGCCTCCGCGTTCCAGATGCTGACGGGACGCACGCCGTTCCAGGGCGACAGCACGCGCGAGATCCTGCGCGCGCACTTCTTCGACCAGCCCCCGTCGGTGCGCGACGAGGTTCCCGAGGTGCCCGACGAGCTGGCGCGCCTGGTCGGCGACATGCTGCAGAAGGAGCCCGAGAAGCGCCCCGCCTCAGCATCCGTGGTCGTCGAGGCGCTCGAGGTCCTGCACGCGCGCGAACGCGCCGACTCGGCCTCTTCGGCGGGCGGACGCAAGCTGGCCGTCGCGGTCGTGGCGGTGCTCCTGCTGGGCGGCGCGGCGGGTGCCTTCCTGTGGCAGCAGAACCGAGCGCCGGCCGAGAACGACACGAGCCCCGGCTTCACCGCGGCCGACCCACTCGACGGAGGCGCGCCGGTCGGCGCGAACACGCAGCCGACGACCGAACCGACCACCCCGGACGACGCCGGTCGCCCGGAGGTCGTCCAGGACGACGACCAGGCGCTGAAGCTGCTCGAGCTCGAGGCCCAGCTGCGCGTCAGCCAGCTCTCCGTCGACCTGAGCCTGGCGGACCGCCGCGACGCCTTGCTCGCGATCGCCGCGGAGTTCGCCGGCACCACCGAGTCCACGCGCATCGCCGACGAGGTGCTCGCGATCGAAGAGCGCATCGCCGCCGAGGCCGCCGCCGTGGACGATCGCGCCACCGCCTTCACGGGCGTCCTCGGCGCGATGCGCAGCGCGTACGCGGGACCCGAGGGTTCCGAGCCGCGGCCGCGCGAGGGCCTGCTGGCCGCGCTCACCGTGCCCGGTCAAGACGCGCTGGCCGCCTATCCCGAGTTCCAGGCCGCGCGCCGGGAGCTCGTCGGGCAAGCCCTCTCCGACCTGCGGACCCATGCGCAAGTGCTCCTGCGAACCGCGCGCGAGGCCGTGCAGTCCGGCGAATTCGAGGTCGTCGAAGCCCGGCTCGCGGAGGCCGTCGACGCGCTCGCCCCGTTCGGCGCCGACGCCTGGGGTGCGCACCCGGAGCTCCCCGCGGAACACGCGACGGCCCTCGAGGAGCTCGCGGCCGTGCGCCGCGAGGCACGCACGCGCCTCGCGCTGGTCGACTACGAGCGGGAGCGCTTCGCCGCGCTGCGCGCCGGCGAGGAGGCGGTGATGCTCGCCGCGGAGCTCGCGGGACCGGACGGGCTCGCCGGCCAGCTGGCGCGGCTGGAGCTGGACGCCGCGGCCGGCCGCCTGCGCTCGCTCGCCGCGTCCCTGAGCGACGAGCGGACGCGCACCTGGGCCCAGCTCCAGGCCGACCAGCTCGAGCTCGCACGCGACGCGCTGGCCCTGCTCGGCCCGACGCTCGTCGCCGGCGAGTGGCGCCGCATGTCCGTCCTCGACCCGGAGTCTCGCCGGCGCGTGAGCGCGGTGGAGGCGGTCTCGATCGACGCCGCGGGCGTGCGCGTGAACGACGGCGGCGACCTGCGCGTCCTGCCGTGGTCCGCGTTCGGCGCGGATCCGAAGTCCATCGATCAGCTGTTCCTCGAACGCCTGGAACGCGACTACACGCCGCAGGAGCTCCAGGGCATCGCGGCACTCGTTCGCTTCGCAGCCGTGCTGCAGGCCGTACAGAGCGCCTCCGAGGTGCTCGCCTCCGGGTCCTTCGTCCAGTTCGGCGAGGAGGAACGCGAGGAGCTGCTCGCGGGCTTCGAGCTCGCGCGCCCGTGGGCCGAACAGGCCGACTCCATCGAACTGCTCGAGCGCGAGCACGCCGCGGCCTCCGAGCTGGCCGAGGCGCTGCGACTCGCGGGACGCGACGCCTGGTCGTCGACCACCGCCGCCATCGAGAAGCTGCTCTCCGGCGCGGCCGACACCTTGCTCGTTCGCCTGCTGTCGGACGGCCACGGACTGTCGCCCGAGCTGCCCGCGGAGCCTCCGCCTCCCGTCTTCGAGGAAGCGCCACCCCGGACCGACACCGAGGAGGACTCCGGGCCCGCGGCGGCGGCCTCCTCCGACAGCGGCCGGTCCACGGACGCCGAGGTCGACGACGACTCGAGAGAGAGCGATTGAAGGCCCCCGGTCACGACCCGCTCCTGGTCCTGGCGATCCTGCTGGCCGTCGGCGTCGGCTGCCAGTGGATCGCCGGCAGGCTGCGCGTTCCCGCGATCGTGCTGCTGCTCAGCGTCGGGCTGGCGCTCGGTCCCGGCCTGGGACTGGTGGACCCCGACGCGGTGCTCGGTTCCGCGATGCAGCCGTTCGTCTCCATGGGCATCGCCATCGTGCTGTTCGAGGGCGGGCTCTCGCTGCGCTGGTCCGAGGCCCGCAAGCTCGGCCGCCCCCTCCTCGCCATGGTCCTGGGCGGCCTCGTCATCACGTTCGCGGCGGCCACGGTCTGCGCCCACTACGCGATCGGTCTGTCGTGGCCCGTCTCGTCGGTCCTCGGCGCGATCCTCGTCGTCACCGGGCCCACCGTCATCAAGCCGATGCTGCGGGGCGCGCGGCTCAGCAAGCGTCCGTCGCTGCTCCTGAAGTGGGAGAGCATCGTCAACGACCCGCTGGGCGCGCTGCTCGCGGTGCTCGTTCTCGAGGTCGCCGTCGCGCGGAGCACCGCCGCAGACGACCACGAGGGCGCGCTGCTGCGCATCCCGCTCCTGCTGCTCGCCTCCGCCCTGATCGGAGGCTTCACGGGTTTCGGCCTGGTGCGGGCGATGAACCGCGGCTGGATCGCCGAGCACCTGAAGGCGCCAGTGATCCTCGCCGCCACGCTGCTCGCCTTCGCGGCCTCCGACGCGCTGTTCCACGAGGCCGGCCTGCTGGCCGTGACCGTCATGGGCGTCGTGATGGCCAACCTGCACTCCGCCAGTCTCGAGGGCATCCGCGAGTTCAAGGAGGACCTCGCCACGATCCTCGTGGCGATGCTCTTCCTGCTGCTGTCGGCCCAGCTGACGCGCGAGGACCTCGCCGACGTCACCGTGGGCGTGGTCGTGTTCGTCCTGGCCGTGCTGTTCGTGGTGCGGCCGCTGTTCGCGGGGCTCGCGCTGATCGGCAGCGGACTCCAGTGGCGCGAGAAGCTCTTCATCGGCTGGGTGGCTCCGCGCGGCGTCGTCGCCGTCGCCATGGGGGCGGCCCTCGGCCCGCGCCTCGTCGAGGCCGGGTTCGAGGACGGCGCCATGCTCGTCCCGGTCCTGTTCGCGGTGATCTTCGCGACCGTCGTGCTGCACGGCCTCAGCGCCGCGCCGCTCGCCCGGCGCCTGGGCCTCGCGTCGAAGGGCGGCGGCGGACTCCTCATCGTCGGCATCGCCGGCTGGACCCGCAGCCTCGCCAAGACGCTGAAGGAGCAAGGCGTCGAGGTGTTCCTGCTCGACGGCGACGCACGGGCCGTCTTCCGCTCGCGCATGCAGGGCTTCGAGACCTTCCTCGGCGACCCGCTGTCGGAGGAGACCCAGGACGAGCTGCCGATCGAACGCGTGGGAACGGTGCTCGCGGCGACCGAGGACGACAGCTACAACGCGCTCGTGTGCAACGCCTTCCAGAAGACCGTGGGTCGCGAACAGACGCTCCAGATCACGCCGTCGGAGTCCAGCGAGGGTCAGAGCGCGCACCTCTTCGGCACGATGCCCTGGGGTCCGCAGACGACCTTCCGCGAGCTCGCGCGCCGCTACTGGGGCGGCCAGGCCTTCCGCACCTCGCGCCTGACCGAGGAGTACGAGTGGAGCGACTGGCGCGAGGACGCGCCGGAGGCCCTGCCGCTCTTCACGCTGCGCGACGGCAAGCTCACCCCGCTGCCGGCCGACGCGGAGTCCGCGACGGGCAAGGTGCTGCACATCGCACCCGCAGCGCCGCCCAAACCCGCGGTGGTGATCCCGTGAGCGCCGCGGGACTGGACCCGTGGGTAGCCGCCGCGCTGGCCCGCCTCGCGGAGCGCGAGCTGCCGGCGCCGTGCGCGCTCGCGTGGCTCGCGACCGGAGTCGCGGGACTGCGCTCGCGGCTCACGGACGTGGCCGCCGTGCCGTTCGCCGAGCTCGACGCGCCCCCGCCCTGGCGAGACGCGGAGCTCGTCTCCGGCGAGCTCGGCGGAGCGCGCCTGTGGTTCGTCGAACCGGGGACAGCCGCGAGCTCGCGCGCACAGCCGGCGTGGCACGCCTCGCTCCCTTGCTGGCTCGCCGCGGCCGCCGGAGCGCGCACGTTCGTCGTCACGGCCGCCGGAGCCGCCCTGCCGCGCCACGCCGCCGACGACGCGCCGGACACGGAGCCCGCCTTCCCCGCGGGGTCGCTCGTCGCGCTCCGCGACCACGTCAACCTCTCGGGCGGCACCCCGCTCCTCGCGCTCGGCGAGACCCGCCTCGGTCCGCTCTTTCCCGATCAGACCACGCTGCACGACGGCGCCCTGCGCGCCGCGGCGCTGCGCGAGGCGCGCGCGCTCGGGCTGCACGCCGACGAGGCCATCGCGGCCTGCACGCTGGGCCCGGCCCTGGAGACCCCCGCGGAACGACGCTTCTTCGCCCACGCGGGCGCCGGAGTGTCGGTCCAGGGTCTCGCCGACCCGCTGATCGCCGCGGCGCACGCGGGACTCGTCGGCGTGGCGCTGGTCGCCGTCGCCGAGGTCGGCGAGCGCCCCGTCGACCTCGCGAGCCTCGTCGCGACCGCGCGCGCGATGTCCCCCGGGATCGAGGCGCTGGTCGCGGCCCTCGCCCCCGCACTCGCCCAGCGCGCCGAGGCCCGCAGCCGGGAGCTCGGCGCGTGACGCACGCCCTCGGAGTGCTCGTCTCCGGCGGCGGCCGCTCGCTCGAGAACCTCGCCCAGCGCATCGCCGCGGGCGAGCTCGACGCGCGCATCGCGCTGGTCCTCGCGAACACGCCCGACGCCTACGCGCTCGAACGCGCCCGCCGCCACGACCTCGCGACCGCCGTGATCTCCCACCGCGAGCACAAGGACGTCGACGACTTCTCCGCCCGCGTCTTCGCGGCGCTCGAGAGCCGGGGCTGCGAGCTCGCCGTCCTCGCCGGCTTCCTGCGCCTCTTGCGCATCCCCCCCGCCTGGGAGGGCCGCGTCCTGAACATCCACCCCTCGCTCCTCCCCGCCTTCGGCGGCAAGGGCTACTACGGCGACCGCGTCCACCGCGCCGTCCTCGAACGCGGCGTCCAGTTCACGGGCTGCACCGTGCACTACGTCACGAACGAGTACGACGCCGGCCCGATCCTGCTGCAGCGCTGCATCGCGGTGAACCCGAACGACACGCCCGAGACCCTCGCCGCGCGCGTGTTCGAGGAGGAGAAGCTCGCGCTGCCGGAGGCCGTCCGGCGCCACTTCGCCACGCGTCAGGGAAGCGCGAGCAAGAGCTCGAAGTCGACTCCGGAATAGACGCGCAAGGCGCCGGCCGCGGTCGGCTCGTGCAGGCGACGCGTCGACAGCACGTCGGGCGCCCCGTCTCCGTTCACGTCCCCGGCAGCGCCCCAGTGGCCGCCCGGACCGGTGTCCAGGACGAGATCCCGCAGGACCTCGCCGGAGTGCGAGGAGAGCACGAGCCGCTTCCCCGAGGCCTCGACGAACACGTCCTCACAGCCATCGCCGTCGTGGTCGGCGACCCGTGCCATGTCCCTCGGCGCCCAGGAGATGCCCTCCCGGAAGATCTCGACGGTCTCGAGCAACGCTCCGTCGTGCCCCGAGAGGATCTCGATCGAGCGGTCTCCCGTGCGACCGATCCAGAGGTCGTCCACGCCGTCGCTGTCGACGTCGCATACGGCCAGGACCTCGCAGCGATCCCGCGCGGCCCGATACCAGAGCGGATCCCCGCTGGCACCCGACGAGGCGCATAGCACGCTCCGACCGACCGCGAACACGTCGCCGATCCCGTCGCCGTCCAGGTCCGGAAAGGACGTCACGAAGGAGCTCTGCTCGATCCGCGCGCGCCAGAGGGGCCTCCCCGAGTCGCTGGAGAACGCCACGAACTCCTGGTGCC
>CAYGPA010000176.1:0-791 GCA_964351535.1 uncultured Planctomycetaceae bacterium | reverse complement strand
ATCGTCCAGGGCCACCAGGCCCCGCACGGAGCGTGGCACGCCGACCGAGCGCAGCACCTCTCCGTCTCGACCGCGATGGAGCACGACCGTGTCTCCCTGGGATCCGCGCACGGCGAAGTCCGCGAACCCGTCGCCGTCGAGGTCCCCCAGGCCGACGGCGAACGTCGTGGGATTGAACCCGGCTTCGTCGCTGGGGCTCCACCAGGGAAGAGTGGCTCGCGGCAGCCGGAGCAAGGCCCGGCCGCCCACGCCCGAGTGGACGACGAGCCCTCCATGAACGGGACCACAGACCGCGAGGTCCGTCGCCCCGTCGGCGTCGACGTCCCCGACCGGAAGCGCCTGCCACAGCCGCCAAGGCCTGCGTCGATCTTCCTCGCCCCCGCCCCACCTGTCGTAGGGGTCCCAGAACAGCACGAAGAGCCCGGTCGTCAGCAGGGTGAAGGCACCCACGACCCCGAGCATCCAGGCCAGGCTGGTCCACACCCAGCGCCAGCACCCGGGCCCGCTCCTCGCTGCGTTCTTGCTCAAGCTCCGCGAGTATGGAGCATCCGAGGCGACGCGCCAACGTCGGGCCGCGCGACGCGAACCGGGCACCGGTCGCGACGAATCACGAGCGACGCGCGCGCGTGCGCGCACTCTGGGCCCCGGTCGTCAGCCACGCTTGCGGTCGAGCTTCCCCGTCAGGCGCGCCTCGCGCTTCTGCAGGTCGGTGACCAACGTCGTGTGAGCGGCGTGCAGGGCGTCGGCGACGGTGCGGGCGCGGCGGCAGGCTGCGAGGGCGGCGCGGGGGT
>CAYGPA010000175.1:0-9859 GCA_964351535.1 uncultured Planctomycetaceae bacterium | reverse complement strand
CGGCGACGTCGGCCAGGGCCTCGTCCATGCCGTCCGCCTTGTGGCGGTAGGCGCGCGCGATCAGCTGCGTGATCTCCTGCTTGGGTGCGAGGATCGGCTCGATGTCCTTGCCGTAGAGCCCCGACAGGTCGTCCATCGGGTGCGCGTCGAGCGGCGAGCACGTGGCGACCTTCAGGAGGCCGTTGACCTCCTCGATCCCGACCAGGTTGTAGTTGCGCGTGAAGTGGACCGGCACGCGGTTCACGAAGCCCGTGGGGACGGAGACGTCCTCGAGGCTGCTGCGGTATTCGAAGCCGAGGTGCCGCGCGTACACGCGCAGCAGGGCCTCTTCTTCGAGGCCGCCGTGGCGCAGGATCACGCGGTCGATGGATTCCCCGGAGGTCGCCGCCTCGGTGCGGTAGCTCTCGAGCTGTTCGCGCGTGAGGCCGGCGGCCACCAGGAGTTCGGCGAGGGTGCTCATGGGTCGGTCGGAACGAGGAGGTCGGGGACTCGCTCGGGTCTACTCTACTCCTGATCCGAGTCGGTCGCGGAGGCGTCGAGATCGTCCAGCATCTGCTGGCGGCGCACGGGGTCGTCGAGGCCGACGCGGTCGGGGGCCACCTCGCCGCCCTCGGGGCTGCGGTACAGCGGGACCTGGAAGCCCTGCAGGTCGACTTCGCCGCCCGGCATGCGGAAGTTGGGATCGACCAGGCGCAGGCGCGTCGTCCCGACGCGGTCGGCCGCGTCGAGCTTGCGCTGGTAGGAGATCTCCGAGAGGTCGGCGAAGTCGCGGTCCTCGAGGATGTGCGGCGTCACGAAGAAGTAGAGCGTCGTGCGCTGGTAGCTGTTCGTGTCCCGCCCGAAGAGCTTCCCGAGGAGCGGGATGTCCCCGAGGAAGGGGACCTGCTGGCGGGCCTCGTTGCTGTTGTCGGTCACGATCCCGCCGACGACCATCGTGTCGCCGTCGGGCACGTTGACCTGGGTCTGGACCGAGCGGCGCGTCCGCGGCGCGGGCACGTTGCCGCTGCCCTGGCCGACGAAGTTCGCGACCTCGAGGTAGACGTCCAGCCGCAGGTAGCCCGCCGCGCTGATCGAGGGCGAGATGCGCAGCGTCGTGCCGGCCTCCTCGAAGCCGCTGAAGTTCTGCTGGCTGGCGCCGGTCGCGGCCAGGGTGTTCGTGGTCGTCGGCTGCTCGTCGGTCGAGCGCACCTCGGCGGAGCCGTTGTTCGTGACGAGCACCGACGGGATCTGCAACACGTTCGTGTCGGCGCGCTGCTCGGTCGCGGCGATCAGGAAGGGCAGGTTGAAGTCGTCGCCCGACAGGATGCCCGCGATGATCGAGGTGCCGCTGGTCGGGATACGGGAGTCGAGGACGCCGTCCTGATCGGAGTCGACGATGGTCGACAGGCCGAAGTCCGTCACGCCGAAACTGCCCGTGCCGCCGCCGGCCGGGATGTCGGCGATGCCGAGCTCGACGCCCAGGTCGAAGGAGTTCGTTCCCGAGAGCTCGATCAGCGCCGTCTCGATCAGCACCTGGTCCTGGCGCTGGTCGAGCTTGCGGATCAGGTCGATCATCTCCTCGTACCGCGTCTTGTTCGCAGCCAGGAGGATCGCGTTGCTGACGGGATCCGCGACGACCACGACGTCGGTCTGGCGGCGCGTGCCGCCGCCGCCCTGCGGGCTCTGCGGCGTGCGCGCCGCGCCGCCGGCGCCGGGGGTCAGGTCGACGCGGGAGACCTCCTGGAGGAAGTCCTCGAGCACCTCGACGAGCTGCTCGGCCTGCACGTTCTTCACGGCGTAGATGTTGTAGTAGCGCTCGGGCTCGACGACGTCGACGTCGAGGCGCGCGACGAGCTCCTTCACGTTCTGCATGTCGTCCGGCAGCGCCATGACGAGCAGCGAGTTCGTGGCCGGGTAGGTGAGGATGCGTACCTCGCCCTGGCCCTGACGCAGAGCGCCCGTGGCGCCCTGGGCCTGCTGCGGCTGGCGCAAGTTGTTGCGCCCGGCCTCGAGCAGTTGCTCGAGCACGTCGGCGACGTCCTCGGCGGCCGCGAACTCGAGCGGGATGACGTCGAAGGTCGGGACGATGTCGGTGTCGATCGCGCTCTCGCGGTCGACGATCTCGAGCAGCCGGGCGAGCGAGACGATGTTGCTCGCGAAGCCCTGCAGGATGATGCTGTTCGTGTCCGCCAGCGGAATCGCCTGCATCATCGTCGCATCCGGCGACAGCGTGCGCAGCGAGTTGCCGAGCTGCCGGACGTCGACGTTCGGCAGGTGCAGCACCGTCGTGATCGGCGTGGCCACCTGGTCGGCGTACTCGTCCAGCTCCTCGGGCAGGACGTAGACGGCTTCGTTGCCGAGCTTCGTGCTGGGCCGGCCGCCCGGACCGGAGATCGGCTGCACCACGACGATGGCCAGCGGCTCCGGTCCCACGCGCGTGCACACGAAGTTGTTGATGAACATCACGATCTGGAAGAAGGCGTAGAAGTCCTCCTTCGGGATGCGCTTCACGCCGAAGATGCGAACCTTCTTGGTCTGGAGCTCCTGCAGGACCTCCTCGCCGTGCGTGAAGTTGATGCCCGTCGCTTCCTCGCAGATCTTGATGAAGTCGAGCAGCGTGACCGACCCCTCCTGCGTCTCGTCGAAGTTCAGGACGTAGGAGTCGCCCTCCTCGACCACGGGCGAGCCCTGGGCGGCACCCGGATTGCCCTGGGGGGTCGGCAGGGCGAGGGGAGTGAAGAACGGGACCAGGCTGAGGGCGAGGGCGATCATGGGCTCGAGCGATCGGGCTAGTTCCGGGGCAAGTGCTGGGTCAAGTTCTGATCTATCCCTTTGAAAAGGAATGATTTAGGTGCATTCCGCCGGGGAGCGGGAACTCTAGGGCCCCGCGCTGGGCGTGTCAAAGGGAACCTCCCCAGGAACGGGACTCGCCTCGGACCGCTTGAAGACGCCGGGGAGCTTCCGTTCTTCCCGCTCAGGAGCCACCGGATCTCCTTTTTCTCCGCGGCGACCCGGCCGGTCTCCTCGGGCCCGTCCGCGGCGCGTGGTCGTTGCGGCGAGCCGTCCCGGCCGTCACATTGTGCGACCCCCGTCCTCCAACCGCGCACTTCCCGCGCCGGAGCCGTATTCGTGAGTGAAGGTAAGAAGGGCCTCGTCCGGTTCGTCCAGGAGTTCTCCATCCCGCTGATCGCCGGCGTGGTCGTGGCGCTCCTGTTCGCCAACATGGCTCCGGAGAAGTACGCGTACTACTTCGGCGTGGCCCACGGCGACGACCCGCACGTCTGGCTGCCCTTCGGGCACGCCTCGATCTTCGGGCACCACCTCTCGCTGCAGTTCCTGATCAACGACATCTTCATGGTGTTCTTCTTCGGGATCGCCGCGAAGGAGATCACCGAGGCCACGCTGCCGGGGGGCAGCCTGAACCCGATCAAGAAGGCGGTGAACCCGCTGCTCGCCACGATCGGCGGCGTCCTGGGACCGGTGGCGGTCTTCTTCCTCGCGCTCCAGATCGCCTGGTCGGGCGGGATGTTCAGCGAGGGCGTCGAGTACGGCACCGTCGCCCGCGGCTGGGGTATCCCGACCGCGACGGACATCGCCCTCGCCTGGCTCGTGGCGCGCACGGTTTTCGGCGCCGGCCACCCGGCCATCGACTTCCTGCTGCTCCTGGCCGTCGCCGACGACGCCATCGGCCTCGGGATCATCGCGATCTTCTACGGGGACCCCGAGAACCCGGCCCGGCCCGCGTTCCTGCTGCTGGTCCTCGCCGGCATGGTCGCGGCCTACCTGCTGCGCCGCAAGAACGTGCAGTCGTGGCTGCCCTACGTCCTCGTCGGCGGCACGCTCTCCTGGGCCGGCCTGATCCTGGCCCACCTGCACCCGGCCCTGGCGCTCGTGTTCATCGTGCCGTTCCTGCCTCCGCCGCGTCGCGACACGGGCCTCTTCATCGAGCAGGACGAGGTCGATCGCATGGGCGACGAGCTGGCCGCGGACCTGTCCATGGACCACTCGCCGCTGCACGAGTTCGAGCACCAGCTGAAGCTCCCGGTGGACTTCGGCCTGTTCTTCTTCGCGCTGGGGAACGCCGGCGTCGAGTTCGCCTCGATGGGGCCGCTGACGTGGATCATCCTGGCCGCGCTCGTGGTCGGGAAGACCGTCGGCATCACGGCCTTCGCGTGGATCGGCTCCAAGATCGGCTTTCCGCTGCCCAATCGCGTCGGCATGCGCCAGCTCGTGCTGGCGGCCTTCATCGCCGCGCTCGGCCTGACGGTGGCCCTGTTCGTCGCCGGCGCCGCCTTCACGGACGCCGCGCTGCAGGGCGAGGCGAAGATGGGAGCGCTGTTCTCCGGCGGGGTGGCCGTCGTGGCCATCGTTCTCGGCGTGTTGCTGCGCGCGCGGGACGACGGGGACTCGAAGGCGACGGACTCGGAGCCGTCCCGGGCTCCCTCGGCGTGAGCGCGCGGGCTCGCCCCTCCGGGCGAGCCCGGATGCGCGCGAATCACCCGCGGAGCCGCGGCTCCGCGGAGTGTCCGCGTGATTTGTCCCGCCCGGGGTCGCGGAGCGCTATCCTGCGCGAGCGCCCATGGATCTCCGCGAGCTCTTCCGGCCCGAGGACCTGGTCCTCGAATTCTCTCCCAACGACAAGTGGGACGGGATTCGCGACCTGGTCGAGCACCTGCGGGACACCGAGCGGCTGCCGGAAGAGGCCTTCGAGGGCGTGCTCGAGAAGGTGCTCGCGCGCGAGCGCTCCATGTCGACCGGCATGGAGGAGGGCATCGCCATCCCGCACGCCGCCGTCGACGAGATCGACTCGGTGGCCGCGTGCATGGGGATCGTCTCGGCCGAGGAAGGCCTGAAGTTCGAGAGCATCGACGGCCGGCCCGCGCGGCTGATCGTCCTACTGGCGATCCCCCGCGCGCAGAAGCTCCTGCACATCCGCACGCTGGCCGACGTCGCCCGCGTGCTCGGCACCGCGTCGGTCCGCGAGGCGCTCCTCGCCGCGACGACCCAGGAGGCCGCCTGGGAGGCCCTCACGTCCGGCAGCGATGCCGCGAGCGCGCGTTGACGGTGCGGGTGGCGAGTCCGGACGAGCGGTGCGAGAGAGGACCGACAGCCACTCCGTGAGCGCGGAGGCCCGGCGTTCCACCGCGCTCCCGTGGCTCGGCATCGGCCTCGCCGTCGCGGCGTCCGGCGCCGTGGGGCTCGGCGTCCAGGTGATCCTGCTGCAGCGCGCGGCGGTCTGCATCGGGCAGGGTCGCATCGGCACGCTGGGCGTCGGCGCGTACGTCGCGGGCTGGTCGCTCGGCGCGTGGCTCGCGGGTCGTTCGCGCCGGGCTCCGCACTTCGCTCTCCTGCTCCTGGCGCCCGCGGTTCCGCTCGCGGCCTTCCTGGCGGAGAGCGTGCTGTCGACCCTGTCGCAGTCCGAGTTCGGTGCTTCCGCGGTGCTCGCCTTCGGGGTCGCGGCGCTCGCGCTCGCGGGAGTCCCCCAGGGAGCCGCACTTCCGCTCCTGCTGCGCGGGCTCGAGGTCCGCAGCGGTCGCGCGGTGGGTCGCGGGATCGCCGTGGTGTACGGAGCGAGCCTGCTCGGCAGCGTCGCCGGCGCGTGGAGCGCGAGCTATGGGCCCATGGCGTTGACGGGGATCCTCCTGTTCGGGCTCGGGATGGCGGCGCCCTTCGTGCTCGGATTCGGAGCGCTGGTGGCGTACCCGGGACCGCGGCACGCCGGCTCGCCCGTCTGGGTTCCCGCGTCGACGCCGGGCGCCGGCGGCCTCTCCGCCGGGCGCGCGGCGCTCCTCGTCGGCCTGGCGACGGCGTGGATGCTCGGCCTCGAGGCCATCGTCGTGCGCCTCGGCGTGTTGCACCTCGGCGGCATGCAGCTGGGTCTCTCGGCGCTGCTCGCGGCCGCGTTGACCTCGCTGACCCTCGGAGCGCTGTTGATCGGTCCGTGGACACCCGCGGGACCGCGGGGGGTCCTGCTCCTGTTCGCGCTCGCCTCGCTGACTTCCCTGTGGCCCTTCTTCTACCGCTCCGACGTGCGCGCGGACACGTGGCCCTCCGCCTACTTGCTGGCGCTCGGCCTCGCCGGGCCCAGCCTGCTGCCGTTCGGCGCCGTCGTGCCCGCGCTGCACCGCTGCGTCGCGGGCGAGGGCGCGCGGCGTCTCGGCGGGCTGCTGCTGCACGAGTCCTGGGGCGCGCTCCTCGGCGCGTTCCTGACCGTGCAGGTGCTCGTGCCGCGCGTCGGCCTCGGCGGTTCCATCGCCGCCTGGATCGCGATCGGCGGGCTCGGCTCCCTCGCGCTCGTCCGCGGCCGGCCCCGGGCCGCCGGGGCGGCCGTCGTCGGAGCGCTCCTCGCCGCGCTCTTCGCCGGCACGCGCGACGAGCCCGCGCGCTCGTCCCCGCCGCTCTCGAATCCGGCCCTGGCCGTGGTCTCGTTCGAGGAGGACGAGCACTTCGCCGTCACCGTGGTCGACGACGGGCTGCTCGGCGAGCGCACGCTGCTCACCGACGAGTTTCGCGCCGCGGGAACCGGGCGCGACTACGCGTACATGCGCGCCCTGGGCCACCTGCCGCTCCTGCTGAAGCCCGACGCGCGGCGCGTGGCCGTGCTCGCGCTGGGCACGGGCACGACGGTGGGGGCCGTGTCGCTACACGCGGGCGTCGAGCGCATCGACGTGCTGGAGATCTCGCGCTCCGTGGTCGCGGCGGCGCCGGCTTTCGAGGGCGTGAACCGCGGCGCGCTCGCCGAAGGGCTGCCGGGGCTCCTGGACGACGGAGACCGGACCAACCGCGTCGTCGTCCGCCTGGGCGACGGGCGCCGCACGCTGCGCGAGCACGGACCCTACGACGTCGTCACGATGGAGCCGCTGCTGCCGACCTCGCCCTTCGGCGTGCACCTCTACACCGTCGAGTTCTACGACACCGTCCGCGCGTCGCTCGCGCCCGGTGGTCTCCTGTGCCAGTGGATCCCTCCGCACGCGCTCCGACCGAGGGTGTTCGAGGGCGTGCTCGCCACGGCCTGCGGGCCGTACGGCTGGGCCAGCGTGTGGGTGTTCGGGACGCAGGTGTTCGTCGTGAGCGGGAAGGACGGGAGGCCGCCGCAGGTGCTCCCGCAGGGCTGGGAGCGCCTCTCCGGGGAGCTCGCCGCCGAGTTGAAGGTTCTCGGGCTCTCGGACACGGCCGAGCTCTTCGGCCACGAGGTGGGCCGCCCCTTCGTCGACGACTCGATGGCCCCCTTCGTGCTGGACTCCGAGCCCTGGATCCTCTTCCACGTCGAGCGCAGCGCGGGGGAGGTCCTCTCCGACCTGCCGCGCAACCTCGCAGCGCTCGAGGCGTGCGAGCGCGAGCCCTGGCACGGGCTCGAGCTTCCCGCGCTCGATCGCCAGATCCAGGGCCGCGCGGCCCTGCGCGCGGCGCGGCGCGCGCACGCGTGGCTCGAGGTCCTGCGCGTGGACCCCGAGGCGGCAGTCGACCCGGCCGAGGCCGGCGAGTCGTACCTGGCCGAGCGACTGCGGCGCGCCACGGAGTTGCTCGGGGACGACACCGAGCTGCGCGAGTTCGTCGAGCACGTCGAGTTCCTCGACCGCCTTCGTCTCGGCGTCGGCTTGCTGACGGCGGCGGCCGCCGGACAGGCCGTGGAGCCCCGCAGCGTCGTCGATCCGCTGACGCGCGCCGCCGAGCTGCGGCCGGAGCGCGCCGACGTGCACGTGTACAACGCGGCGGCGTTCGCGGTGCTCGGCTTCGACGAGGCGGCGCGCAAGGCCGCGGCGGTCGCGGTGGCGGCGTGTCCGCGCGTCGCCGAGACGCCCGCCGGGCGGCGCGCGATCGCGCTGGGCCTGCCGGCGGCCTACCTGGCGTCCGCGCCGCGGTGACGGGCGGGGCTCAGGCCCACTCGTCGAGGCGCGCGGCGATCATCGCGCGCATCTGGTCGCGGCAGCGACGGTACTGGTCCAGCGGGCCGCCGATCGGGTCGAGCACTTCCTCGCCCGTCGGGGAGAGCAGCTCGACGTGTTGCGCCGCGTTCGGGGGCAGCATCGAGCGCAGCGCCGCGAGGTGACTCGAGGTCATCGCGTAGACGCGGTCGAACGCGGCGACGTCCTGCGGCCGCGCCGGAGAGCTCGTGTGGGCGGAGATGTCGCCGCCGATCTCGGCGACGGCCTCCACCGAGTGCGCGGACGCGCGCGCTCCGGCTCCGGCGACGACCCCCATCGACGCGACCTCGAAGCCGAACTCGGCGAGTCCTTCCGGGCGCTCGTTCGCGAGCTCGAGGCGTTCGGCGAGCAGCATGCGCGCGAGACCCTCTGCCATCGGACTGCGGCACGTGTTGCCGGTGCAGCAGAACGCGAGGCGCAGGCCGGCCGTGCGGCGCAGGCTCTCGACGTCGATCAGGCCCTTGCGCAGGAGTTCGAAGCGTCCGGGCCCGACGGCCAGCACGGTCGACGCCTCGCGCATGCGGCTGGGGCCGCCGTCGAGCAAGAGCGCGACCTGGTCCCCGAAGGCCGCGGCGACGGCGTCGGGGTCGGTCAGGGGCGGCTCGCCGCTGCGGTTGGCGCTGGACGCGACGACGGGCAGGTCGAGGGCCGCGAGCAGCCGCGCCATCCCCGCGTGGCCCGGCATGCGGACGCCGGTCCAGCCGTCGCGGGCCGCGGCCTCGAGACCTTGCGGGACGCCCGGGAGCACCAGGGTCAGCGGCCCGGGCCAGTAGCGTTCGGCGAGGCGCCGGGCCATCGGGGAGAGGCGCGGGAAGCGCCGCAGCGCCTCGGGGCCGCCGACGTGCCAGGTCAGGGCCAGCGCGGGGTCGCGACCCTTGGCGGCGCGCAGGGCGGCGAGCGCCTCGGGGTGGTCGGCGCGGGCGGCCAGGCCGTAGACCGTCTCGGTCGGCACGGCGACGACGGCGCCGGCCTCGAGCGCCACGCGCACGCGCTGGGCGATCTTCGCGAAGGTGGCGGGGTCCACCGCCTCGTCGGCGAGCGGAATCCGTTCGAGGCTGGCGGGGCTCGACATCGGGGCGCGCTTGCTAGCCTATCCGCCTCGTCGGCCGAACCCAAGCGGGGCCTGGTCGCCGCCGCGTACGCGCGCACGGCGGAGACACCGGACCCGAGGGATCCGCGCGGCCTACCCATGAGCGACCTCGAGAGCGACCCCGATTCCGAAGCGGTGGGCCCCGAACCCGAAGCGGCGCGCCCGGATTCGTCGGACCGCGACCGGCCCGCGGCCTCCGAGGCCTCCCGCCCCGAGCCCGCCGCGAACACCCGGCCAGAACCGGCGGCCGCGGCGGCGCCGCGCAAGGCCAGCAAGTCCGCGTCGTCGGCCTACGCGAGCGAGCGCGTCGCGCTGCTGTCGCGCCTCGCCGGCGGCCTCGCGCACGAGATCAAGAACCCGCTGTCGACGATGTCGATCAACCTGGCGCTGCTCGAGGAGGACTGGACGCGGGCGGCCGCGTCGCGCAATCCCGACGCGCCGGAGCCTTCCCCGCGCGAGCAGCGCTCGATGCGCCGCGTGAAGACGTTGCAGCGCGAGGTGAGCCGCCTCGAGGGCATTCTCGAGGAGTTCCTGAACTACGTCCGCGGCCAGGCCGTGAACCGCGCGCCCATGGACCTCGCCAGGCTCGTGCGCGAGCAGCTCGAGTTCGTCGAGCCCCAGGACGAGGCGCTCGGCATCCGCCACCACGCCGATCTCGAGGTCGGTCTCCCGCTCGCGCTGATCGACGAGAGCGCCTTCAAGCGCGCGGTCCTGAACCTGCTGGTCAACGCCCGGCAGGCCATGCCCGAAGGCGGCGAACTGCTCGTGCGCCTGCACCGCGTGGGCAACTTCGGGGAGCTCCTGATCACGGACACCGGCGTCGGCATGTCGCCCGAGGAGCTCGAGAGCTGCTTCGACGAGTACT
>CAYGPA010000174.1:641-9890 GCA_964351535.1 uncultured Planctomycetaceae bacterium | reverse complement strand
GCACGTGCACGTACTTGCCGGTCATCAGCGTCGCGCGCGAGGGCGAGCACAGCGACGTCGTGACGAACGACTCCGTGAACGTGACGCCCTCGCGCGCGAGGCGGTCGATGTGCGGCGTGCGGATCGCCGACGGCCCCAGGGCGGAGATCGTGTCGACGCGCTGGTCGTCGGTGAACACGACGAGGATGCTGGGGCGGCCGCGGGGCGCCTCGCCGTCGCCGGCGCAGGCCCCGAGCGCCGTCGCCCAGCCCAGGAGCAGCGCGACGGAGGCGCGCCGCAGCGTCCGCGGGCCCGTGGTCATCGCTACTCGCCGGCGCGCGTGGTCACCGCGGCAGCCTCGTCGATCCACGGCTGCGGTACTTCCAGGGCGTGCATCTCCTCGGCCAGCGCGTCGCGCAGCTCGTCGAGCACGGCGTCGAACTCGGGGCTTCCGGCGAGGTCCACGCGCTCGTCGGGGTCGGTCAAGAGGTCGAACAGCGCCTCGCCGCCGTCCTCGCTGGTGTTGCAGAGGTACTTCCAGCGCGCGGTGCGCAGCGCGTACTCCTCGGGTCGATCGTGGCGCGGCCGGAACGCGTCGTAGTGCAGCGTCCCCTCGCGCCACTCGAGGTCCTCGCCGTCGAACATCGAGAGCAGGCTGCGCCCCTGCAGCAGCGGCGAGCGCGCCGCGCCCGCGAGGTGCAGGAGCGTGGCCGAGATGTCGAGCGTCGTGACGAGGTTCGGCGTGCGCAGCCCGGCGGGGAAGTGCGCGGGGTGCCGCACGATCAGCGGCACGCGGATGGCCGGGTCGTAGGTCACGCGCTTCTGGTACAGGCCGTGCTCGCCCCACAGCATGCCGTGGTCGCTCGTGAAGACGATGCACGTGTCCTCGAGCAGGTGCTGACCGCGCAGCGCATCGACCACGGCGCCGACGCACTCGTCGACGGCGTACACGAGCTCGTAGTAGCCGCGTACGGACTCCAGGATCGTGCCGTCCTCGACCTGCTGCGGACGCTCGCCGGGACGGTCGCGCCAGAGCTGCACCCAGCGGGGGACGTCGGGGTCCTCGGCGCTCGCGGGCAGCGCGAGCTCGACGCCGGCGAGCTTCCCGCGGTGGCGCTCGGGCGCCTCGTAGGGCTTGTGGCAGTTCTTCAGCGACAGCATCAGGAAGAACGGCCGGTCGTGGCGCTTCTCGATCCAGTCGACCGCGTAGCGCGTCAGCACGTCGGTGGAGTAGCCGCTCGTGTCGACCGCCTCGCCGTCGACGTTCAGCGGCTGGTTCCAGTACTCGCCCTGGCCCTCGAACGAGACCCAGTGGTCGAAGCCGCGCACCGGCTCCGCGCCGGGGTTCGGCAGGTGCCACTTGCCCACGTAGGCGGTCGCGTAACCGGCGTCCTGCAGGTCCTCGGGGAACAGCCGCTGGTCGTCGAGCGCGCCGGCCTCCGGCCAGTTGTTGTACACGCCCGTGCGGTGGGGGTACTGGCCCGTCAGCAGGCTCGCGCGGCTCGGGCAGCAGAGCGCGGTGGGCACGACCGCCTGCTCGAACAGCACGCCCTGCTCGGCGAGCGAGTCCAGGCGCGGGGTCTCGAGGAACGCGGAGCCGCCGGCGCCGAAGGCGTCGTGGCGCTGGTCGTCGGTCAGGATCAGCACGAGGTTCGGCGGCCGCGCCGAGGTGTCGCGGGGCGCGCGGGGCTCTTCGGGCTCGGGGGTGCAGGTGCAGCCCACGAGCAGGGCCAGCGTGACGGCGGGGAGGGTTCTCACGACACCTAGAGACTATCTCGCCGCGGCCGCCTCGCGAACCGCGGCCTCCAGGAGGTCGGGCAGCGGGGCTCCCGCCTCCTCCACGAGCTCGACCAGCAGGGCCCGCTGCTCGCGGAGGAGCTCCGCGTGCTCCGCGTTCGGCGCGAGGTTCCGCCGCTCCTCGGGGTCCGTCCGCAGGTCGAAGAGCAGTTCCTCGAGGCCCTCGGCCACCAGCGCCGTGTACTTGGTGCGCGGACCCCGCAGGCAGAGTTCCACGACGTCGGGCGCTTGCGCGCTGATTCCGGCCACGTGCAGCGTGTGCGTGCGCCACGGGGGTGCGGCGGGCTGCCCGGCCCGCAGCGCGGTCAGGCTGCGACCCTGCACCGCCTCGGGAATCTCGACGCCGGCGAGCTCGAGGAGCGTCGGCGCGAGGTCCAGGCTCGAGACGGCGCGCGTCTCGACGGCTCCGCCCGCGAACGTGCCGGGCAGCCGCAGGATCAGCGGCACGCGCAGCGCGGGCTCGTAGGTGCGCAGCTTCTGCGTGAAGCCGTGCTCGCCCAGCAGCAGCCCGTGGTCGCTCGTGAACACGATCAGCGTGTCGTCGAGGAGTCCGCGCTCGCGCAGGCCCTCGACCAGGCGCCCGACGGCCTCGTCCAGGCCCAGGACCAGCTCGTGGTAGGCGCGCGTGCGGCGCTCGAGCTTCTCGGGAGTCCCGATCTCGCCCAGCTCCGCCAGCGCTCGCGCGTGCAGCTTCGACGCGGGCGCATCCGCGAGACTCGCGGGCGCGGGGAAGGCGACCGCGCCCAGCGCGCCCTCGTGGCGCTCCGGCGGCTTGAACGGGAAGTGGCAATTCTTGACCGCGAAGAAGAGGCAGAACGGCTGCTCGTCCCCGCGCTCGGCGAGCCAGGCGAGCGCGAGGTCGGTGAGCTGATCGGTCAGGTGACCGGAGGCCTCGACGCGCTCCCCGTCGACGTGCAGGGCCTGGTCGAAGTACGTCCCCTGTCCGTCGAAGGACGCCCAGTGGTCGAAGCCCTTCAGCGCGATGCCGTAGGGCCACGGGACGTGCCACTTGCCGATGTAGGCGGTCTCGAACCCGGCTTCCTGGAGCAACCGGGGGAAGATGACGTCGTCGAGCAGGGCGTCGCTCTCGGCCGAGTTGTCCTGCACGCCGTGCGCGAACGAGTGGCGGCCCGTCAGGATCGTGGCGCGGCTCGGGCGGCAGAGAGCGAGCGGGACCGTGGCGTTCGTGAACAGCACGCCCTCCTCCGCGAGGCGGTCGAGGTGGGGCGTCGGGACGCGCGCGTTGCCCGTGCAGCCCAGCGTGTCGAAGCGCAGGTCGTCGGCCAGCACGAACACGATGTTCGGCCGGCGCGGGGGCAGCGTCTCCTCGGCGGGCGCGGTCGAGGCCTGCGCCGCGGGCGACACGGCGAGCGCGAGCAGCGCGATCCACGCGGCGCGCGCGCCGGCACCGGCCCGGGCTCGTGTTCCGCGGGTCATGCGGACGGACTCTCGAGCGACTCGCCGACCGCCACGGCGGCCGCGAGACCCGCGTCGTGCGTGATCGTGACGTGCACGCGATGGATGCCGCGCTCGCGCGCGATGTCGGCCGCGACGCCGTGCAGGCGCGCCTGCGGCGCCTGACCCGGCGCGCGCGTGACCTCGAGGTCGACCCAGCGCACGCCGCGCGCCCAGCCCGTGCCGAGCAGCTTCATCAGGGCCTCCTTGACCGCGAAGCGACCGGCGTAGTGCACGAAGCGCTCCTTGCGGCGCTCGCAGTACTCGCGCTCTCCCGGTGTGAAGAGCCGCTCCAGCAGCCGCTCGCCGCGCCGCTCGAAGGCCGCCTCGAGCCGGTCGATGCGGGCCAGATCCATGCCGAGTCCGACGATCGCCATCGCCGCATGATCCGCTTCCTTCGCGCCGGCGGCAATCGGGTTGCGACCGGCACCTTCAGGCGAGGGCCTGGCGGACGAGCTGCAGGACCTCGTCGGCGCAGCCCCAGGAGAGCGTGACGCCCGCGCCGCCGTGTCCGTAGTCGTGGACGACCGGCGCGCCGCCCCGGTTCTCGAGCTCGAGCCGGACCCCCGAGCGCGCGGGCCGCAGGCCGACGCGCGCGTCGAGGATCGGGGCCGTCGCGAGCCGCGCGTCGAGCGCGCCCGCGCGGGCGCGGATGGCGGCGCTCTCGCGCTCGTCGACGACCGTCGAGATCGCGTCGGCGTCGCGGTCGGGGAAGGGCTCCGAGGTGCCGCCGAGGATGCAGTCCTCGCGCCGCGGGATCGCGTAGGCCGGCGGACCGTCCCCGAGCGCGCTCGCGGCGCGCACGAGCCCCGGGTCGCGCACGCGCACGACCTGGCCGCGGACCGGGTGCAGATCGCGGTCGCCGCCGAAGCGGCAGAAACCCAGCCCCGCGCAGTTCACGACGACGCCGCCCGGCGTCGCGAGCTGCGCGAGGTCGGACACGCCCCGCGGGTCGACCTCGATCGTTCCGCCGCCCGCCTCGAAGCGCGCGCGCAGCCAGCGCAGGTAGATCGGGGTCTCCACGACCGCGACCGGCGCGACCCAGCCGCACGTCCAGCCCGCGGGCAGCTCGCTCGCGCGCGCCGCCCGGACGCCGGCGAGCGCCTCGCACCACCACGGGGCCGCGGCGTCGTCGCGGGCGAGGTCGACGTGCTCGATCGCGCGCACGCCGGTCGCCGCGTCGCCCTCCAGCTCGCGAAACGACTCCAGCGAGCGCAGCGCCCACGCGAGCGCCCGGTCCCTGGGCCCGACGTGGTAGGGCAGCCAGATGGCGCCGGCCACGGCCGAGGTCGTCTCGAGCGGCGGCGCGCGCGTGACGATGCGCGTCGGGATCCCGGCCTCCTGCAGCCGCACGGCACAGGACAGGCCCGAGACGCCGGCGCCGACGACCGTCGCGTGCGCGTGGGGAGACGTGCGCGGCGTCCTGTTCGCGGATTCCAATCGCGCGGCAGAGGGTTCGGGCGGGAGGGCCACCGGGGTTCACCGTCCTCCGGGAGCGGAGACGGGGTCGACGGACCGGGAATCGAAGCGACGCATCAGGCCGCGCCGCAGCGCGGGGAAGGCGGCGTGGTTGCCGCGGTGGTTGTAGTGCCCCGCCATCTGGACGTCCTCCTCGCTCTGGAGGAAGTAGTCCTCGACCGGCGCGCCGCTCTCCTCGCTGTGTTCGAGGATGGCGCGGCGCGACGAGACCCACGGGATGCCGCGCTCCTCGCACACGTCGAGCACGACGCGCTCGCGCCAGTCGTCGCCGGGCGCGCGCTCGATCGTGTGCTCGCCGTGGAAGAGCCACACGAAGTACTCGAGGCCGGCGGCGTCGAGCGTGGCCTGGGCCTCCTCCAGGATGGCGCGCGCGAGCGCACGCTTCCGCTCGATCGTCTCCGGATCCCGGCCCGAAGGCGGCCGGAGGACCGCGGGGAGCCACGTCCAGTCCCGCGACACGTAGCGCCAGAGGTACGAGCGGATCCGCGGTGGGTGGTCCCGCAGCCAGGCGGTGGTGCCGCCGTCGCCCGGCTCGTGGAGCAGGAGCTCGCCGCCCTCCACCTCGAACCACGGCTTGGGCCCGCTGCGGAAGCGCAGCGCGCAGCGATCGAGGTCGTCGTCGACGAGGAGCGAGAAGACCACCACCGGCGAGCGGTCGCGCCACTCCGGCAGCACCGCCTTCATCAGGAGCAGCGTCTGGTCCACGCCGTAGCCGCGCACGCCGAAGTTGAGGAGCCGGTAGCGGCTCGCCAGGCTCGGCTTGCGCGCGAGGAGGCCCTGCCAGCCGTAGCGCGGGGGATAGGCGCCGCGCGCGAAGGAGTCGCCGAACAGGAGCACCGGCCGCCGGTCTCCGACGCTGGGCTCGTCCTCGTGTCGGAAGGGCTGCTTGCCGAAGGACGAGGTGATCCAGCCGAGCCGCGGGTGGTGCCACCTCAGGTCGCGGCGGCTGCCCGAGGGGCGGAAGAGGTGCTGGAGCTTCCAGAAGTCCTCGTCCGAGGTCGGGTCCGCGAAGCGCTGCGCACGGCGGAAGCGGCCGCCCGCGCGCTGCGCCCACCCGGAGTCGCCGAAGAGGAGCTGTCGGAACAGGAGCTCTCCGCCGACGCCCGCCAGCAGGAACCCGGTCAGCAGCGCGAGGAGCGCTCGGCGGCGACGTCGACCGCCGCGCGACGCCGCTCGCGCGTCGACCTCCTCACCCGACCTGTCCATGGAACCAGTCTAGTGGGGCGCGAGCCGGTTCGGGCGAGCGGTCGCGGGGTCAGCCGGGCTCGACTTCGGCGATCGGGTCGCCCTCGGCGACCTCGGAGCCGTCGGAGGCGAGGTAGCGCACGAAGCGCGCGCTCTCGGGCAACCCACCCGCGGCGGCGTAGGCGACCTGCGCGAAGGTCTTCATGACCTCGATCAGGCCGACGGACGTGCCGGGGCGCAGCTCGGCGCCGGGTTTCGCGAAGACCTCGTCGGTCGGACTGGGACGCTGGTAGAAGCGGCCCGTCTGTGGCGAGCGCAGCACGAGCTCGCCGCCGGCCTCGGCCGCGGTCTCGGCGTCCTCGCCGGCCCCGGCTTCCGCGAGCGCCGCGGTGTCGAGCTCGACCAGCACCGTGCCGTGCTCGACGGGCGCGCGCACCGGTTCGGGGCGTTCGCTGACGACGCGCCCGTGCACGCCCGCCGGAACGACGAGCTGCGCGGCGCGGCCGAGCACGATCAGCGCGCCCACGCTCTCGCCGGGGCTCAGCACGCGCCCGCGCGGAACGGCGCAGGTGTAGAAGCCGGGCCGGGGGCACGCGAGGCGCACGCGGTCGCCGTCGCGCTCGACCAGGAGCTCGTAGGTCGCGTCCATGTTCGTCAGCCCCGCGTCTCGCTCAGGGCGGCCAGGTCGTGCAGCGACCAGATCCGCGGGTTCTTCAGCCGGCGGTAGCCGGTCGTCTGGTACGAGGCCTCGGCGAACAGCTCGAGCCACGCGCGCACGTCGGCGACGGGCACGATCTCGTCGGTGTCCATCTGCGACGCCGACTGGTACGGCGACATGTCGGCCTCGATGCGCTGCTCGACGTCGCGCATGCCCTTCTCGATCTCGGCGCGCTGCTCGGGGTCGTCGGTCGCGATCTCGAAGTCGTCGTCGAGCTTGGTGTTGAAGGCCGCGATGGCCAGCGTGCGGCCTTCCATGACCGACTGGCGCGTGGCGGGCGTCGAGAGCTGCACGACGGGCTCGTAGGGCATCCCGGCCATGGCGTAGTAGCCCGCGCCGGAGGCCTTGCGCAGCAGCACCGTGAACATCGGCACCGTGTTGGTGCTGTTCGTGTAGATCAGGCTCGAGCCGTAGCCCAGGAGCCCGAGCCGCTCGGCCTCGATGCCGATGTCGAAGCCGGAGATGTCCTGCAGCCAAACGAGCGGGATCCCGTCGTCGTTGCACGCCCGGCTGAAGGCCGCGATCTTGGCGATGCCCTCGCGGTACAGGATGCCCGCGGGCTTCTTCGCGCCGTGGTGCTCGGGGTCGTCGACCAGGCCCTGGCGGTTGGCGACGAAGCCCATGTAGAGCCCGTTCACGCGCCCGACGCCGGTGATCATCTCGCGGCCGCGCTCGGGCCAGAGCTCCCAGAAGAGGCTGCGGTCGACGAGGCGCGCGATCACCTCCTCGGCGGAGTACGTCATGCGGTGGTCGACCGGCAGCAGCGCGGAGAGGTCCCCGGCCGGAAAGCGCGGCGCGCCGGGCTCGGCGCCGTGGCGGTAGAACTCGACCGCCGGCGTCGAGAGCCGCGCGATCTCCGCCCGGATCGCGCGCAGCGCGGTCTCGTCGTCGGGCACGCGCACGTCCGCGCAGGCCGACTGGTGCACGTGCACCTCGGGGCCGCCGATGTCGAGGCTCGAGAGCTTCTGGCTCTTCGCGCCTTTGATCAGCGCCGCGCCCGCGATGACCATGTACGCCTGCTCGGTCATGTACACGCGGTCGGAGATGATCGGCATGTAGCCGCCGCCCGCGATGCAGTCGCCGAACACGCCCGCGATCTGCGGCACGCCCGCGGCCGACAGCTCGCTGTTCTTCTTGAAGATGTGCCCCGCGCCCGTGCGCCCGGGGAACGAGCGCGACTGCTCCGGCAGGTAGAGCCCCGAGCAGTCGACGAGGTACACGACGGGCAGCCGCAACCGCAGCGCCATCTCCTGCGCGCGCTCGATCTTCTCCGGCGTCTGCGGCCACCAGGACCCGGACGCGACGGTGTTGTCGTTGGCGATCACCATCGTCCAGCGCCCCTCGACGCGCACGAACGCGGTGACGACGCCGGCCGCCGGACTCTGGACCTTGCCGAACGTGCGCCCGTGGTTCACGAACGTCCCGACCTCGTGCACGGGCGAATCCGGATCGCGCAGCCGCTCCACGCGCTCCCGCGCGGTCAGCTTGCCCTTCGCATGCACCCGCTCGACGTACTTCTCCCCCCACCCGGCCTCGACCGCCGCGCGCTTCTCCGCGAGCTCCGCATCGCGCGCGCGCATTGCGCCGAGGTTGCGCTCGAAGGTGGCCGCATCGAGAACTTCGACGCGCTCGCGACCGATGGGAACGAGGGGGACGTGGGCCATGGCCGGGGATTATTCCGCCTGAGGAGCGGGGGCGCCATCTTCCGCCGGTGCGAGCGGCGTCCAGGCGCCGTCGTCGAAGACCTCGACGACACCGCCGCGCAGGCGCTCGACGTGGCCGAGGCCCTTCAGGTAGGTGCGCACGAGGCGCCGCTCGACGCCGGCGGGGTCGGTGGAGGACTCGCGGAGCTCGTCCGCCAGCGCACGCAAGTCCACGACGGCTTGCTCGCGCACGCCGTTGACCTCGACCGACCAGGTGAACGTCGCCTCCTCCTCGGGGCCGGAGTCCACGATCGCGCGCGCCGAGTCTCGCACCACCTCGGGGCCGAGGGAGAACCGCCCGCCGAAGGCTCCGATCAGCACGGAGGGTTCGAGCAGACGCTCGATCCAGGTCACGGGAAGATCGCCGGCGGGGTCGGCGAGGGAGAGGGCCTGGATCTGCTCCTCGAGCGTGAGGCCGGCGGGCAGGCTCGACTCCAGCGCCCAGAGGCCCCGTGCCGCCACCACGACGTCGGCGTTGGCGAGGCTCGCGGCGGCGAGCGTCTGCGGCGGGGCGTGGCTCGCGCGCCGACACAGGTGCTCCAGCCGCGCTCGCGCGGCAGTGTCGTCGAAGCGCGCGCGCTCGTCCGCGCTCAGTGCGTCGAGCACGCGCGCGAGCCGCTCCGCGGCGGGCGGCTCCCCGAAGGCGCTCCAGAACGCGACCTCGCGGCCGAGCAACGTGCGCGCGCCCAGTGCGGTCAGCACGTGGCCCACGCCGGTGTCCACCAGTTCTCCCCCGCGGGCCGTCGCACCGGAGACGATCGCCGCGAGCTCGTCGGAGTCCAGGAAGAAGTCCGCCGACGACGTGACGACCAGCAGCGGTCCTGGGTACTTCGCGAGGGCCGCCGGGACGTTCCCGGTGGAGACGTCGCGGAACACCAGGCGCGCGAGGAACGCGGCGACGGAGCCGTACACCTCCTTCCCGAAGCGCTCGAC
>CAYGPA010000174.1:0-631 GCA_964351535.1 uncultured Planctomycetaceae bacterium | reverse complement strand
CGCTCGACGGCCGTGTCGCCCATCACAGGCGCGAGGAAGACGACCGCGCCCGGCTCGATCCCGCGCTCGAGCAACGCCGCCGCCGCCAGCGTGCCAAGGGACGTCGCGCGCACCAGGACGCGCTCCGGTGAGCCGGCGCGCCGCACCGCCTCGTTCCACATGGAGAGCGCGTCGCGCGGAAGGTGGTCGACCGAGCGCTCCCCGTCCGAGAGCCCTACGCCCGACCAGTCGAGCGCCAGCGACGCGAGCCCGAGGTCGGCGAGCCGCCGAAACGCCCGCTCGCGATCGGCCTGACCGTGAGCCACCGAGGCTCCTGCCTCCAGCAGGTGCAGCACGACGGGCGCGGCCTCGTGATCCGGCTCGACCGGGACGAAGAACCCCCGCAGCGCTTCCCCCGGCGAGACCTCGATGGCCACCCGCTCCGCGCCCGCCGGCAGCCGCGCGAAGGCGGCGTCGCCGTCGATGGGGGAGACCGCGACGACCGCCGGCGGGGCGAGGCAGCCGCCGAGGGCGGCCAGCGCCAGCCAGGGAGGCACGCAGGCGCGTCCGCGCACGCCTCAGCCCTTCGGCGACCACCCCGGCAGCGTGCGCGTGTCGTAGTTGCCCGCGCGGAATTCGGGGCTGTCGAGGA
>CAYGPA010000173.1:4931-9893 GCA_964351535.1 uncultured Planctomycetaceae bacterium | reverse complement strand
GCCAACAAGCTCGAGCACGTGCTGCAGAGCTTCCGCGTCGACGCGCAGGTCGTCGGCGCCCAGGTGGGCCCGACCGTGACCCTGTACGAGCTCGAGGTCTCGCAGGGCACGCGCATGAACAAGGTCACGCAGCTCAGCCAGGAGATCGCCGCCGCGCTGCGCGCGCAGAGCGTGCGCATCAGCGCGCCGATCCCCGGCAAGGCGACCGTCGGCATCGAGGTCCCGAACGGCAAGCGCCGCCGCGTGCGCATGTCGGAACTGATCTCGAAGGAGGCCTACGACAAGACGCGCTCCGCGCTGCCGATGTTCCTCGGCATGGACGCCGAGGGCTTCGCGATCGTCGAGGACCTCGCGCGCATGCCGCACCTGCTGGTCGCGGGTACGACCGGCTCCGGCAAGTCGGTGTGTATCAACACGATACTCGCCAGCATCTTGCTGACGCGCTCGCCGCACGACGTGCAGCTGATCCTGATCGACCCCAAGATGGTCGAGCTGCAGGCGTTCGCGGAGATCCCGCACCTGATGCTGCCCGTCGTCACCGACATGCGCCAGGCGACCAACGTGCTGAACTGGGCGGTCGAGAAGATGGAGGGCCGCTACGAGCTCTTCAAGGACGCCGGCGTGCGCAACATCAAGTCGTTCAACGCGCTCGGCGAGAAGCAGCTCCAGGAGCGCATGGGGGACAACTTCAACCCCGAGCGCACGCCGCGCCACGTGCCGTACATCGTCATCGTCATCGACGAGTTCGCCGACCTGATGATGACCTCCAAGAAGGAGGCCGAGCAGGCCATCACGCGCCTCGCGCAGAAGTCGCGGGCGGTGGGCATCCACGTGATCCTCGCCACCCAGCGCCCGTCGACGGACGTCATCACGGGCGTCATCAAGGGCAACCTGCCGACGCGCATCGCCTTCCAGGTCGCCAGCAAGGTGGACAGCCGCGTGATCATCGACCACATCGGCGCCGAGAAGCTGCTGGGCGGGGGCGACATGCTCTACAACCCGCCCCAGAGCTCGCGGATCAAGCGCGTCCAGGGCGCGCTGGTCGAGGACGCCGAGCTGCAGGGCATCATCGACTACGTCAACAAGGAGGCCGCGCCCAGCTTCAACCAGGAGCTGGTCCAGGTCGCCACCGGCAGCGGGCAGCCAGGGTCCGGCGAGAGCGAAGACCCCGCCGACGAGTTGTGGGATGACGCCGTGCGGGTCATCCTGAAGTCGCGCCGGGGCTCGGCCAGCCTGCTGCAGCGGGCCCTGGGCATCGGCTACACGCGCGCTTCGAGGCTGATCGACATGATGACCGACGCCGGTATCGTCGGAGCGCACAAGGGCAGCAAGGCGCGTGAGGTCCTGCTGACTCTCGAGGATTGGGAGGAACAGAGGAACGCGAGCCCCGAAGGGGTCTGAGCCCGAGGATGTCCGAGAAGGGGAGCAAGACATGACCGACGAGACGCGCAGCAAGAGCCTGGGACAAGACCTCCTCGGCATCTCCCTCTTCGCCGTGGCGGTGTTCTTCGGCGTCTCCGCCGTGATGTCGATGCTGCACGGCGGGGCCGGAGACGGTGCGAACGCCAGCACGTCGATGATGGGGAGCCTCGTGGCCCTCGTCGGCACGGTCCCGAGCCTCTGGATCGCGGCGGGCCTGGCCTTCCTGGGCGCGCGGCAGTGGGTCATCGGTCCCTCGGCCGCGACGCTGCGTCACGTGATCGGCATCACCGGCGTGGCCTTCGGTCTGGCGGTCTTCTGCGGCGCGCTGTCGCAGCCCACGGCCGGGGCCTTCGGCGCCGCGGTCGGAGGGGCGCTCGCCCAGACGCTGTCGACGGTCGTCGGCGTCCTGATCGGCCTCGTGCTGGTCGCAGTGCCGGCCTGGTGGGCGTGGATCGGTCCCGCGGGCTGGATGGCGGGCGTGAGTTTCGCGAAATCGAGCAAGGTCGATGGCCTGCACGCCGCTCTTCCTTCGGAGGAGACCGAGGGCGTCTCCGCTGCCGAGGCCGAGGCGCTCCTGCCCGAGCGTCGCATCTCGCCCGCCGAAGCGGACGAGTTCGCGCAGGCCCTGGCCGAGGCGGAGACGAGCGTTCCGCAGGTCCAGCTACCGCCCCTCTATCCCCCCGACGTTCGCCGCGAGGGCAAGATCCCTCCCGGTGCCGTGCCCCTCGATCCAGCCGATGCCCGCAAGTCGAAAACCCACCCGAGCGAATCCGCCGGAGCGTCCGGAGGAGCCGCCGCGAGTCCGCGTGGAGATCAGGCCGTGTCCGGAGGCGCGCCTCTCGGCGCGCCCGGTGGCGGCGAGTCCGCTGGCGAGGATCTGGCTGGCGGCGCGACCCCCCCGTCGACGCTCGACCTGAGGAAGCGCGAGCGCCCGCAGCCGCTCGCCGGGCTCGGCTCCGCGGCCCCGGTCGTCGATCCGCCCGCGCCGGTCGTGCCGGAGCCCGACGTCCCGAAGGGCCTCGTCGGGGTGACGCCGTCCGCGCCGGTGGGCGAGATTCCCGAGCCGGTCTCGGCCCCCGCCCCCGCCCCCGAACCGCCCCCCGTCGTGGAGCCGGCGCCCGCGCCGCTCGCCGCCGAGCCGGAACCCGAGCCGGAGCCGGAACCCGAGCCGGTCGAACCCGTCGCCGTCGTCGAGCCCCCGGCGGCCACGCCGATCGACGACGCTCCGTCGGGCGAGCCCTTCGTCGAACGCATGCGCCCCAGCTGGGAGCAGCCCGACCTGTTCGACAACGACGAGGGCTTCGTGGACATCCAGCCGGTCGAGACGCTCGTCCCCGACCTCCCCGTCGCCGAGGCCGCGGACGACGAAGAAGAGGACGCCGAGGAGGACGAGGAGGAGCTCCTCGCGCAGGGCGACGACGAGGCGGAAGAGGACGAGTACGAGGAGGACGAGGAGGAAGAAGAGCCTGACGAGGTCTACGCCGAGGACGAGGACGACGAGGAAGGCGACGAGGAAGAGGAGTACGAGGACGAGGAAGAGGACGAAGAGGTCTACGCCGAGGGCGAGGAAGAGGAGGACGACGAGGACGAGGACGAAGAGGAGTACGAGGACGAGGAGGAGCCCGAGGAAGCCTTCGCCGAGGACGAAGAGGACGAGGAAGAGGAAGAGGAGTACGAGGACGAAGAGGCCGAGGAGCCCGACGAGGTCCATGCCGAGGACGAGTCCGAGGAGCAAGACGACGAGGAAGCGGACGAGACCGACGAGGAGGCGGCCGAGCAACGCGAGGTCGTCCTCGAGCCCCAGGCCGCGCCGGAGGCCCCTGCCGAGGCCGAGGAGGCCGACCAGGCCGAGGAGATCCTCGACGCCGACCTCGTGTACCGCGCCGGCTGCCTCTTCCTGGAGCGCGACCGCGTCGCGGTCTCCCTGCTCCAGCGGGAGTTCAACCTCGACTTCAACGGCGCGACGCGCGTGCTCGACCGCCTGCAGACGCTCGGGCTGATCGGGCCGTACTTGGGCGGCAAGAAGCGGGATATACTCATGACCCCCGAGGCCTGGCGCGAACGGGTCGAAGTCGTCTGATCGCGCGCTTTCGGGCCTCCCACGCTCCCGGCGCCCGAATTGCTCCGTTGATGGTCAAGGCCGCGTCCCCCGATCCGACCGTCGTGTCGCTGGTGCACCTCGGGTGCGCCAGGAATCTGATCGACTCCGAGCTGATCCTCGCCCGCATGGCCGAGGAGGGCCTGATCGTCTCCGGCGATCCCGTCGACGCCCACGCCGTGGTCGTGAACACGTGCTCGTTCATCGGACCGGCGCGGACGGAGTCCGAGGAGATGATCCGCCGGTACGAGGAGAAGAAGCGCAGCGGCGAGCTGCGCCACCTCGTCGTCGCCGGCTGTCTCGTGCAGCGCTACAAGCACCGGCTCGAGCGCCGCTTCCCGCTCGTCGACGTGTTCGCGGAGATCTCGGACTACCGCGAGCTGGCGCGCACGCTGCGCGAGCTGTCCGAGGGGCGCAAGGTGCGCTCGTACCTCGCCTCGCCCGGACTGCGCGAGCCCGAGCGCGACGGCGCGCGCGTGCTGTCGACGCCCGGCTCGTACACCTACCTGCGCATCTCGCACGGCTGCGACCACACCTGCGGCTTCTGCGCGATCCCCGGCATCCGCGGGCCGCATCGCTCCAAGCGCCCCGAGGCGGTGCTGGACGAGGCGCGCGAGCTGCTCGACGCGGGCGTGAAGGAGCTCGTGCTCGTGGCCGAGGACTCGACGGCCTGGGGCCGCGAGTTCGGCGCCGAGCTGCCCGACCTCGTCGAGGCCCTGGCGGAGCTTCCCGGCGCGAACTCCGCCCGCCGCGGCGCCGACCATCAGGTCCGCGTCATGTACGCGTACCCCAACCGTTTCCCGTGGCGCCTGGCCGAGCTCCTGCGTGACCATCCGCGGGTCGCCGGCTACCTCGACATCCCGGTCCAGCACATCGCCACGCCGGTCCTGCGCGCCATGCGGCGGGCGGGCTCCGGCGACCAGGTCCGCAGGACGCTGGACCGCCTGCGCGAGGAGGTCCCCGATCTCGAGATCCGCACGACGCTGCTCGTCGGCTACCCCGGCGAGACCGACGCCGACGCCGCCGAGCTGGCGCCCTTCATCCGCGAGTACGGCCTGGGTCGCCTCGGAGCCTTCACGTACTCGCGCGAGGAGGACACGCCGGCCTACGATCTCGAGGGCAACGTGCCCGAGGACGTCGCCGTCGAGCGCTACATGGAGGTCGTGGCCGCGCGCGACGAGGTCCTGGACGCCTCCCAGCGCGCGCGCATCGGCTCGGTGGTCGAGGTGCTGGTCGACGAGGTCGCGACCCACGGGCTCGAGCCCGTCGCGATCGGCCGCACCGAGCGCGACGCGCCGGAGGTCGACCCGCTGGCGATCCTGCCCGGGTCCGGGGCTGCCGTCGCGGTCGGCGACCGCGTGCGCGCGCGGGTCCTCGACGTCGACGACGAGCACCACCTCGTCTGCGAGCCCGTGTCCGACGAGGAGTCCGTTCCTTGAGTC
>CAYGPA010000173.1:2169-4831 GCA_964351535.1 uncultured Planctomycetaceae bacterium | reverse complement strand
AGCCCCGGCGTCTTCGCCTACTGGCCCAACCGCATCACCGCGATGCGCTTCGTCGGCGCCGCGCTGCTCTTCGCGCTGCTCGCGGTCTACGGAGACGGTCCGGCGGAGTCCGTGCGCGGCGTGATGACGCTGTGCTTCTGGCTGTTCGTCGTCACGGCGCTGACCGACATCCTCGACGGCTGGCTCGCGCGCCGCAATCAGGAGGTCACGGCCTTCGGCCGCATCGCCGACCCGTTCGTCGACAAGATCCTGATCCTCGGCGCGATGATCTTCCTGGCGGTCCTGCCGTGGTCGCGACCGTTCGTCCCCGCGTGGATCGTCGTCGTCGTGCTGGCGCGCGAGATCCTCGTGACCGCGATCCGCGGCTACGTCGAGAGCGTCGGCAGCGAGCTGCCCGCCGACTGGTTCGGCAAGCTGAAGATGCTGTCGCAGAGCTTCGCGGTCGGCTCGGTCCTCGGCCTGGGCGCCTTCACCTCGGTCGAGGGCGGCTCGTTCCGCGCGGCCGGGGAGGTCATCGCGCACGTGTTCGTGTGGGCCACGCTGGTCCTGTCCGTCGGCTCGGGGATCTCCTACATCGCGAAGACCCGCTCCGCGCTGCTGGGAGACTCCGCTTGAACCGGCTGAAGCTCGCGTTCGTTTCGTTCGGCTTCCTCGGCTGTCTGCCCAAGGCGCCCGGGACCTTCGGGACCCTCGGCGGCGTGCTGATCGCCTGGCTGCTCGCGGGCACCCAGAACTACCTCCTCTGGAGCATGCTCGTGTTCGCGGTGCTCTACGTGATCGGACGCTCCCTCGGGACCTGGGCGGAGCAGTACGCGGGCGGCAAGGACCCCGGCTTCTTCGTCGTGGACGAGGTCGTCGGCTACCTGGTGACCGTCGCCTGGATCCGCGGGCCCAGCCTGATCGCGCTGGTCGTGGCGTTCTTCCTCTTCCGCCTCTTCGACATCTTCAAGCCGCCCCTGGCACGCCGCCTGGAAGGTGTTCCCGGGGGCGACGGGATCCTGCTTGATGACGTCGTCGCGGGTCTCTATGGGTTGGGGGTCATGGCCCTGGCCCGCTGGCTCATCCCCGTGCCCTGGGACTACGCTCCGGCGTAGCGGACCTTCACCCCCGGCTTCCTCCGGCGATTCAACATGTCGAGAGAACGCACCAGCGACTTGCGCGTGGGCGGCCCGAAGCTCTGGGCGCGCTTCACGCTTTCGATGACGATCGCGCTGACGATCGTCCTCGGGATCGCGGGGATCTCGCTCTACAAGGGTGCGCTGAAGCTCGCCGAGACCGTGCAGGAGCGCGCACTGGTCAGTGCGGTGAAGATCCTGGCCGAGAATCCCGAGTGGGAGCAAGAGGGCACGGACATCAAGACGTACCGCAAGGAGAACGTCCAGCGGGCGGTCGTGCGCTACGGCCTGGATCGCAAGCCCGGCATCGTCTACCGACACAAGTACTCCAGGAACGGGCGCGAGGCCTGGGCCGACCTGATCGTGCCCGGCGACATCGAGCTGACCCAGCGCGCATTCCTCGGCCTGATCCTCGGCATGTTCCTGCTGATCCTCGTGGTCGGCGCCGCGGTCGCGTTCTTCATCGCCAACCAGGTCGCGCAGCCGATCGAGAGCATCGTGCTCGACATCGGCCAGATCGCGTCGGGGGACTTCAAGCACCGCACGAAGGTGCGCACCGGCGGCGAGGTCGCGCTGCTCGCGCGCTCGGTCGACCGCATGGCGAAGAACCTGCAGGAGGGGCAGGAGACCGAGCTCGAGCTCTCGATCCGCGAGCGCGAGGTCGAGGTGGCCGCCGAGGTTCGCGAGGCGCTGCTGCCGCAGGAGACGCCGGGCGTCGAAGGGTACGGCGTCGGTTCCATCCACATCGCCTCCGAGGAGCTGGGCGGGGACTTCTTCGACTTCCTCGAGCTGCCCGACGGCCGCCTCGGCGCGCTGGTGTGCGACGTCAGCGGCACGGGCCTGCCCGCCGCGCTGGTCGGCGCCACCGCGCGCGCGTACCTGCGGCGCGAGCTCGAGGGCGGCGGCGACGTCGCGGAGGTCCTGCGCAAGGTCAACCGCACGCTGCACCAGGACGTGCGCCGCGGCATGTACGTGACGGCGCTGTACGTGCTGCTCGATCCCGTCGAGGCCATCGCCACGGTCGCCTGCGCCGGCCACAAGCTCCCGCTGATCCGCATCGCCGCCGAAGACGGCAAGGTCCGCCTGATCCACCCCGACGGCATCGGCCTGGGCTTCGACGCGGGCTCGATGTTCGACTCGCGCCTCGAGATCCAGCACGTGCCGGTCGACCCCGGGGACCGCCTCGTGCTGGCCAACACGGGGGCCGTCGTGCTGGCCAACGAGGAGGGCGTGGAGCTCGGCGAGAAGAAGTTCTACACGCTGACGATGCGCCACGGCGCCGAGACGACCGACCGCTTCCTCGCGCACCTCGAAGGCACCTTCAACAAGTACGCCGGCGAGGCCGAGCTCGCGCGCGACATCGCCGTGGTCACGATCGCCCGCGACGCCTGACCGCCGGAAGCCCGAGATGGAGATCGCAGAGTTCCAGCGCCTCATCGAGGCCATCTACTACGAACGCGACTCCGCCCGCGGCCTTCCCGGCACCCACATGTGGTTCTGCGAGGAGGTCGGCGAGCTGACGCGCGCCCTGCGCCGCGGCCACCGCG
>CAYGPA010000173.1:0-2069 GCA_964351535.1 uncultured Planctomycetaceae bacterium | reverse complement strand
AACGGAATTCGAGTAACCTCTCGCGTCCAGGGCAGTCTCCCCCGCGTGGAGAGCCCGCTGGAACTACGAACGATGCGCGCGACGACCGGTGAGCTGTTTCCGGCCCCCGAAGAGCCGCCCGCCCCGCGGCCGGCCTGTGGGGGGTACGTGGCGGTCGTGCTGAACCGGCCCGTGCGGACGGAGTTCACGTATGCGATTCCCGTCGCGCTCGCCGGTCGCGTGCCGGTCGGCGTGCGCGTGGCGGTGCCGTTCGGGTCGCGGCGGCACGTCGGGGTCGTCGTGGGGGTGTCGGAGGACTCCGACGTGGACCCGTCGAAGCTGCGCTTCCTGCACCAGGTGCTCGACGACGCGCCGCTGGTCGGTGCGGACCTGCTGGACCTCACGCGCTGGATGGCGCACGAGTACGCGTGTTCGTGGGGCGAGGCCCTGCACGGCGTGCTGCCCGCGGCGCTGAAGCGCGAGAGCGGTCCCGCGCACGTGCTCGTGGTCGCCGCGGCACCCGGCGTGGGGGCCGAGCAGCTGGCCGAGCTCGAGGAGAAGCACCCCAAGCAGTACCGGCTCCTGCGCACGCTGCTCGACATCGGGGAACCGGTCGAGCTGCGCGAGGTCGCGCGCTCCCTGGGAATGTCGGACTCGCCGGCGCGCACGCTGGCGAAGAACGGGCTCGTGTCGCTGCGCCGCGTCGCCCAGAAGCGCGAGGAGCTGCTGGAGGCGCGCTCCGACCGCGTGCGGCCCGAAGCGCTCACGCCCGACCAGGCGACGGCGGTCGAGGCGATCTCCACGGCCCTGGCGGCGGGCGAGGCGACCACGTTCCTGCTGCGCGGCGTCACCGGCAGCGGCAAGACCGAGGTGTACCTGCGCGCGATCGAGGACGCGCTCGAGCGCGGCCTGGGCGCCATCGTGCTCGTCCCGGAGATCGCGCTGACGCCGCAGACCGTCGGCTGGTTCCGCTCGCGCTTCGGCGAGGTCGCCGTGCTGCACAGCCGCATGACGGACTCCACGCGCCTCGCCATGTGGCACCGCGTGCGCAGCGGCGAGGCGCGCGTGGTCGTCGGGGCGCGCTCGGCCTTGTTCGCGCCGCTGCCGAAGCTCGGCGTGGTCGTCGTCGACGAGGAGCACGAACCCTCGTTCAAGCAGGAGAGCACGCCGCGCTACCACGCGCGCGACGTGGCCGTGCGCCGCGCGCGCGACGCGGGCGCCGTGTGCATCCTGGGCTCGGCGACGCCGTCCCTCGAGAGCTGGAGCCGCGCGCGCCAGGGCGACTACGTGCGCCTCGAGCTCCCCAGCCGCATCGGCGGGATCCCGATGCCGCCCGTCGACGTGGTCGACATGCGCTCCGAGCCGCGCGACTCGACGCTCTTCTCGCGCGAGCTGCGCCAGCGCATGCAGTCGGCCGTCGCGCGCGGCGAGCAGGTCATCCTGTTCCTGAACCGCCGCGGCTGGGCGCCGGTCCTCTGGTGCCGCGAGTGCAAGGAGACCGTACGCTGCACCCAGTGCGACCAGGCGCTGACGTTCCACGCGCGGCTGAAGCGGGCCGTCTGCCACCGCTGCTGCGAGGAGGTGGCGCCCCCGAAGAGCTGTCCGACGTGCACGGCGCCGCGCCTGCTCTATCTCGGCGCGGGCAGCGAGCGCATCGAGCACGAGCTGCGCGCCGTGCTGCCCGACGCGCGCGTCTTGCGCATGGACTCCGACACGATGCGCCGGCGCGAGGACTACGAGACCGCGCTGGCGCGCTTCGGCCGCGGCGAGGTCGACGTGCTGGTCGGCACGCAGATGATCGCCAAGGGGCTCGACTTCCCGCGCGTCACGCTGGTCGGCATCGTGTCGGCCGACGTGGCCCTGCACCTGCCGGACTTCCGCGCGGCCGAGCGCACGTTCCAGCTCGTCTCGCAGGTCTCCGGGCGCGCGGGCCGCGGCGAGCTGCCGGGCCGCATCGTCGTGCAGACCGGCGCCCCGGAGCACCCGGCGATCCAGCTCGCCGCCCGCCACGACTTCGAGGGCTTCTGCCGCTGGGAGGACGAGCTGCGCAGCGAGCTCGGCTACCCGCCCCACGGCCGGCTGCTGCGCGC
>CAYGPA010000172.1:0-9992 GCA_964351535.1 uncultured Planctomycetaceae bacterium | reverse complement strand
CCGTGGATCAAGAGCACCAGTCCGCGCTCGCGCTGCTCGTCCCCCGCCCGGTCCTGCTTCGCGCGCATGCGGCCCAGCGCGACGGGGTTCACGAACTCGAGGTGGCTCGGATTGAAGCAGAGGGAGAGGTGCAGCTCCTGCCCGGAGGCCGTGCGCCACTCCGAGCTGAACCCGAGGTGGTACTTCACGTCCCCGCCGCCGCGCCAGCGCGCGGGCTCGGCGTCCTCGAACTCGCGGAAGATCTCGGCCGCGCTCTTGCCGAGGATGTTGGCCAGCACGTTGAGGCGGCCGCGGTGCGCCATGCCCAGGACGATCTCGTCGATGCCCTGATCGCCGGCTTTCTCGATCGCGAGGTGCAGCAGCGGGATCAGGCTCTCGCAGCCCTCGAGCGAGAAGCTCTTCGCTCCCAGGAACTTCTTCTGGATGAACTCCTCGAAGACGACCGCGTCCGTCAGTCGCGTCAGCACGCGCATCTGCTCGGCGCGCGAGAGTTGCAGGCGGTTCTCCGTGCTCTCCATGCGCGCGCGCAGCCAGTTCTTCACGCCGAGCTCGTCGATGTGCATGAACTGGACGCCGATGCGGCGGCAGTACGTGTTGCGCAGGTGCGTGATCAGCTCGCGCAAGGTGCCGCCCGAGAAGCTCTCGACGCTCTCCACCTGGATCGGTGCGTCCAGGTCGGCCTCGGTCAGGCCGTAGAAGCTCGGGTCCAGCTCCGGCTGAGGAGCGCGCGGCCGCCCGAGCGGGTCGAGCTCGGCGATCATGTGCCCGCGCACGTGGTGCGCGCGGACCAGCTGGTTCACGCGGTCCTGGAGCGCCGTCTCGGTCGGCGGAGGACCCGCGAGCGCCCCGTGGCCGTTGCGGGACGCGAACAGCGCCGGCGGGCGGAACCGCGGTCCCAGTGCCGGATCGGCGGCGAAGCGGTCTCCACGGCTCAGGCCCGCGAACCAGCGCCGCCAGGACTCGGGCACGGACCCCGGGTCCTCCAGATAGGCGGTGTACAGCTCTTCGGCGAAGGCCAGGTTCGCGCTGTCGGGCCAGGGTTCGGAATCCATGCGGGCGCGTCGGCGGTCACGCGCCGCGGCATCCTAGCGCGGACGATTCACCAGCACGCGGCCGAAATCGCGCGACGTTCCACCGCCGGGAAGTTCGACCCCGCCCACGTCCGGGCGTACTGGAGCGTACTCGGGGCGCGGAGGGAGCGTGCCGGGCGTTCGGGGCCTCCGGGCCGTCGAGAGTCCCGGCATCCGCGCCGCCTCGAGGGCCGCGTGCGCACGCGCCGTGGCCGACGCGCTCGAGCCCGGAGTATCGCGTACCCAAGACGAGACCGCCGTTGCGTCGAAACAGGGTCTCCGGCCAGCCAAAACACGACCCGGTTTCTACGACAGCGGCGGTCCGTCTCACGAAGAGACGGGCGCCCCGCTCGCGGGGTTCCGCAAAACGTGCAGAGTTTTCGACGTCGCGGTCGGGTGCGCGCGCGCGCGAGCTACGCGCGACCCTCGAGGCCCAGCTCGGCGGCGTGCGGCCGCAGCGCCTCGATGAGGAAGGCGATGTGCTCGCCGAGATCCACGCCGAGCAGCTCGACGCCGGCCGTCACCTCGGTGCGCTCGACCTTCGCGGCGAAGCCCTTGTCCTTCAGCTTCTTCTTCACGCTCTTCGGCTCGAGCGTCGCCACGCCGCCGGGCCGCACGTGACAGCAGGCCCCGATGAAGCCCGTGAGCTCGTCGCAGGCCAGGAGCGCCCGGTCCAGCGGGCTGTCGTAGGGCACGCCCCAGCCGGTGTAGTGCGCGGAGATCGCGTGGGCGAGGTCCTCCTCCCCGCGCTCGCGCAGCCAGGCGACGATGCGCCGCGGGTGCTCCTCCGGCCACTTCTCGTAGTCCGCGTCGTGCAGCATCCCGGCGAGGCCCCAGCGCTCCTCGTCGGGCTCCCCCGCGCCGTAGCGGTGCGCGGCGCGCCGCATGACCACCTCGACGGAGCGGGCGTGGCGGCGCAGGGAGTCGGTCTCCGTCCACTCGCAGAGGAGCTGCCAGGCCTCGTCGCGCGTGAGCGTCACGGCGTGAAGCAGACGTCGTCCAGCCAGAACTCCTGGCCGCCGATCGACAGCGTCTCGACGCGCCCCTCGATGCGGACCGTTCCCGAGTCGTTGCCGAATCCGTTCACGACCGTCAGGAAGGCACCTCCGATGGAGTTGCCGTTGACCGCGGAGAGGTTGTGGAAGTTGCGCTTGTCGCCGTTGATGGTGAGGTTCACGTTCCCGCCCAGCTCGGCGAAGCGCAGCGTCACGAGCTCCGTGTCGATCTGCCCGAACTCGACGAGGACGTTGTTCACCTCGAGCTCGAGACCGGAGCCGCCGGCCTGGCCCGAGATCCCGACCTCCGCCTTGCCGTCCTGATAGACGTTCCCGCTGCTCCACTCGAACGGAGCCAGGGAGACGGCGACGCCGGCCTCCGAGAATCCGTCGCCCACCTGGTAGACGGTGCCAGGCACGAGCGTCTCGAACTCGACGCAGCGGCCGCCGACGGGAGGCGGGGTCGCGCCGCCCCCGGTCTGGCAGGAGACGGTGGCGAAGGCGAGGCAGGCGGCCAGGGCGCCGCGGCGGATGGACGGTCGGTGGGTCATGGCTTCTCCTTGAAGGAACGCGCCATCCTACGGTTCGCACCGGCCAGGTCGAGCCCGAGGACCGCCGGGACACGTGTCCCATTTCTGCCGGAGTCCCTCAGCGCAGCGCCGCCGACAGGATGCTGCGGATGCGACGCTCCTCGGCGCCGGCGGCGTCGAAGCCCCAGCTCGTCCACAGGATCTCGCCCCGGCGATCGATCACGTAGAGCGCGGGGACTTCGCGGACGGAGTAGGCGGGACGCAGGCCGTCCCCCTCCAGCAGCACCGGGTAGGTCGCGCCGAGCTTCCGCAGCGACGCGACGGGATCGGGCTGATCGGCGCGCGGCATGACGCTGACGGCGAACACGCGGACGCCACGCTCTCCGAACTCCGCGTGCAGCTTCTGCACCTTCGGGACCGTGGCGACGCAGTCGGGCGACCACGAGGCCCAGAAGTCCACGACGACCAGCTCTCCGGCGAGGTCCGCCAGACGCACCGTGCGGCCCTGGTCGTCGCGCAGCTCGAAGGGCGGCGCCGGGCGGCCCGTGGGGAGCCGCGCCTCCTGGGCCTTGATGGGTCCCGTGGGCCTCGCGGGTGCCACGACCGGACGCAGCACGAACGCCTCCTCGCCCCAGCGCGGCCGCAGGCTGAGGCCCGTGATCGTCAGGACCTCGAGGGTGCCGGCTCGCGCCCGCTCGATGCGCCGCACGACGCGATCGGTCGTGGCCACGAAGTAGCGCGTGGTCCCGTCCGGAGCGCCGACGCGCACGACCTCGCAGGGCTGACCGGAAACGAGCGCCAGCCCTTCGAAGCGCAGCTCCGGAGCCTCGAGGCCCGCCGCCAGAGGGCCGCCGTCGGTGAGCTCGGGCGGCACGAGCGCGAGCAGCGGTCCGAGGAACGGGCGCACGTCGCCGGTGCGATGCTCGGGCTCGGCGGCGCCCGCGTTCAGGAGCTCGGCCGTCTTGCCGTCCCAGGCCGCGACGAACCCGCGCTCGCGGTCGGGCCCCGCCTCGGAGTAGTAGCTGCCGCGCAGCACGAACTGGACGCCCGGGTCCCCGCTCTCGACGTCGCGCATGCGGACCTCCGCGAAGAGCGGGACCTCGAGGCCGCTCGGGTCCCCGTCGGTGCGCAGCGTGTAGCGCGAGGCGCTGTAGCCGACGCGGTCGATCTCGAGCGACGCGGCGAGCGCCTCCTCCAGGATCCGGCGGGCTTCCTCGTCGACCCCGTCTCGAAGGAGCGCGGGGGCGGGGTCGACGGCGACGTTCGGGAGCGGGTGAGTGCTGAGGAGCGCGAGCGCGAGCGGGGCGATCATCGGCCCAGTGTACTCGCGGGACGCGCCGATCCAGACCGTCGGCTGCCGGACGCGCGGCACCGCGGGACGCCCGCGCGCGCGGCGGTGCCCGCGCGGGCCGCCGGCTCTACTTCGAGCCCTCGATCTGAGCGCGCAGCGCCTCGTCGTCGGGGAAGAGCGACAGGCCGTGCTCCCACGCCGCCAGCGCCTCGTCGTGCTTGCCGATCTGCTGGTACAGGTTCCCGAGCAGCAGGTGGGTCTGCGCGTGGCCTCCGTGGCGCGGGCCCGTGTCCTGCTGGTCCACCAGCACCTCGAACTGACGGATGGCCTCGTTCTGCTTGCCGAACACGGGCGGCCAGAAGGAGAGCGAGACGGCCTTGCTGAAGCGCGCCTCCCAGTGCCGCTCGTCGATCGCGAGCGCCTGGTCGAACTGGCCGTCGGCCTTCGTGGCCCACACGCCGGCCATCGGACCGGCGCCGACCTCCTGGATCTTCTCGATGTACGCGCGGCCGAGGTCGACCTGGACGTCGGGGTCGTCGGGGAAGGCGGCGGCGCGCTCCTCGTACGCGGCGATGACGTCGTCGACGAGCCCCGCCTGGCGCACGCGCTGCCAGAACTCCTCGCGCTCCATGCCCTCGAGCGACGGGTCGAAGAGCGCCGCGATGGCCTCCTCCGCCGTCAGCTGCGCGGGGACGGCCGCCGAGCCCTCGACCGGGAGCGCCGAAGCCTCGGAGTACCCGTGCTCCGCCATCCACTCGGCGACGGCGTCGCCGACGTCGACGACTTGCTCGCGCGCGGAGGCCCGGGGCTGCGCGCTGAGGTCGCGGCGCAGGCCGCCCAGCTCGTCGAGCAGCTCGGCGTGGCGCTCCTCGAGTCGCCCGAGGCGTTCTCCGAGGGCCGCGAGCTGCCGCGCGTCGCCGCGGTCCTCCTGCGGCGCGGCGGGCGCCAGGGCGACCTGCGTGGCGGCTCCGGCGGCCACGGAAACGACGACGGCGAGCGCGATCAGCGGAAGGGGCTTCATGGGTGGTGTCCTCGGGTTGGGCGTTCTTCTCGCGGCCCCCCTTGAGTGCCGCCGCCCCCGCGCATCCTTCGCGCGACCCGTGGCCTTTTTCCTGGACGCGCCAGCGCCCATCGCGGTCACGGAGTCCGGAGCTCGACCCGAGCGGTCGCCGTCTCCCCCGCGGTCACGCGCGCGACGATGCGGCTCGCGCGGTAGCCGGAATGGGCGACGCGCACCTCGAAGTCGCCGGCGGGCAGGCTGGGAGCCAGCATGAGCCCCTCCGCGTCCGTCCGCGGATTCCAGGACACGAAGTACTCCTGCCCGCGCAGGTCCCACAGCTCGACGAGCGCGCGCTCCACCGGCGCCCCCGTCGAGTCGACGACCTCCACGCGGATCTTCCCGCCCGGGTCGAGCGCGATCGCGAGGGGCTCGTCCGCGACGCCGGGAACGACCGCGATCTCGCCCACGATGTGCGCCGCCAGCTCGGGATCGGACGGGTAGGCCGAGACGACGTGGCGGCCGGGCGGGACGTGGGGGAACACGAACGAGCCGTCGCGCGCGGTCAGGACCTTGCCGACGAAGTTGTCCTCCCCCTCGACGCCGGCGCGCTGCAGGAGGATCGCGACCGCGTGCACGGGCTCCTCGTCGGCGGAGCGTACGACGCGACCCCTCAGCTCGTTCGGCGGCAGCACGAGGTCGAGCAGCCGCTCCTCCCCCGCCTGCAGCTCGAACTCCTCGAGGGTCACGATGTCGCCGCCCATGTCCGCGCTGACGCCGATGCGGTAGCGACCGGGCTCGAGGCCCTGGAGCTCGTAGGCGCCGTCCGCGTCCAGCCGCGCCCCCTGCCAGCCGGCCATGCCCGAGCCCGCGTCGAGGCGCTCGAGCGACACGCTGAGGTTCTCGACGGCGGCGCCGCGCGCGTCCAGCAGGCGGCCGAAGACGCTGGCCTGCTCGGCGCCGCCCGGCAGCGAGATGCGCGTGGTCGCGCCCGGGACCACGTCGACGATCACGACGTTCGGGATCGCCGCGGCTCCCGAAGACGGGGAGCCGAGCAGGACGACGGCGTGCGGTCCCCGCGGCAGGCCCGTGACCTCGAAGCGCCCCTCGAAGTCCGTCAGGGCCCCCGCGAAGCTCATGCAGGGACGCCGCCCCATCATGTCCGCCGCGGCCACCACGAGCTCCGCCCCGTCCCACGGGGTGCCGTCCTCGCGGTACACGACTCCGGCCACGCCGCCCGCCGGGGCCAGGGCGAGCTCGAGACCCTCGACGACGTCGCCGGACACCGTCCGCGGCTCGACCCACGACGGTCCGTGGCCGGGCGCCGTCGCGCGCAGCAGGAGGCGCGCGCCGGCGCGCGGCAGCTCGAAGCGACCCTGGGCGTCGGTCGTGGCGACCCGCACGAGCTCGGGGCCGTAGTCGGCGTGCACGTCCGCGAACGGCAGCACTTGCGCGGCGGCGTCGAACTCGTTCAGGACGACCGCGCCCTCGAGCGGCTCGCCCGTCACGGCCGAGACGACGCGACCGCGCACCGTCACGCCGCGCTCGAGGGCGCCCTCGATCCGCGCGGTCTCGCCCGCGACGAGGTGGACGTCGTCGAAGCGTCGCGTCGCGAGGCCCTCGGCGCGGACGAAGACCACGTAGCGACCGGGAGCGAGCCCGGTGAGCGTCGCCCGCCCGCGAGCATCGGCCTGCACCGTGTGCGGCTCGGGGAACGAGACGTCGGGGAGCTGGACCTCGCGCAGCAGCGTGACCAGCAGCGCGCCGGGCTTGTTCTCGCCGGGCTCGGGCGTGTTCTCGCCGGGCTCGGGCGCGACGAGCTGCAGCGCGAGCGCCGCGGCCGTCGGAGCGGCGTCCTGCTCCGCCAGCTCCGCGCCGGGGCTCGCGCGATCCTCCTCGCGCTCCGCCGGCTCCGCGGCCGCGCGCCGTGCGGTGGCGCCCGGCGCCGGCGACGCCGGGACCCCCGCCACCGGGCGACCGTCGAGGACCCAGACGGCCTCGTCCGCGGGCAGCGCCAGGCCCTCGGCCTCCCCCGCCAGCAGCGTGGCCGCGCCGGTGCGCAGCCGCAGCCGCAGAAAGGTCTCGGACTCGCCGGAGCTGCCGAGGCCCGGCGCCGGTGCACGCGAGAGGGCGCGCGACAGCACGTCCGCGGGGACCGCGCCGCGGTCGACCAGTGCCGCCAGGATCTCACCGTCTTCGACGCGAACGCGACCGTGCGGCGTGCGCAGCTCGCCGCCGGCGTCGGCCGGCGAGCGCGCGAGGCGCACCTCGCCGGAGCGCAGCTCGGCGATCCAGTCACCAGCCGACGACGCGGTGCCGTCGGCCCGCCAGAAGCGCGCCGCGGACCCGGACCCGAGCCGCGCGCGCGACGCCGCCGCCACGCGGACGTCGAGGCCGCGCTCGTCGAGCTCGGGCGCCTCGAGCCGCGGCGTGGCGAGCGCCGAGTTCGCGGGAGGGGTGACGACCTCGAGGAACGGTCCGCGGAACTCGAGCCCCCGCGCCGCCTCCTCGTCGCCGACCGCGCGCCACGGCCCGTCCAGCTCGCGGCGCATCGCGACGTCTCCCACCGCGACGATGGCCTGGACGGTCGGAGAGCCACCCGGGCCGCGGCTGAACCACCAGACGCTGGAGAAGAAGAGTGCCAGCAGCGAGGCCACCGCGGCGACGGGGAGCCACGGACCGCGCCGTCGGCGCGCGAGGCCGCGCCCGGACGAACCGGCCGATGCAACGGGGGCAACGGGGGCAACGGGGGCAACGGGGGCAACGGGGGCGCCGGGGGCGCCGGCGGCGACGCGGTCGCCCACGGCGAGCTCGACCCGGCGGCGGAAGACGTCGGAGGGAACGACGGGTCGGTACGCCCGCGGCAGGAGCCGCGCGAGGTTCGCCTCCAGCACGTCGTTCCGGGGGTTCACGCCGCCCCCCCACGCTTGCGCGCGACGAGCTCGAACACCCGCGCGAACGCCACGCGCGCGCGCTGGAGGCGCGACTCGGTGGCCTTGAACCCGCGGCCGTCGCGCGCGGCCATCTCGGCCACGGACAGACCGTCCACGTACTTCGCCACGAGCGCGTCGCGATACTCGGGCGTCAGCGACGAGAGCGTCGCGCCCACGAGGTCGCGCGTCTCCTGCCGCTCGAGCACCCACTCGGGCAGCGGCTCACGCGCCACCTGGGCCAGGATCGCGTCGATCTCGTCGTCGGCCTCGTCGAGGACGTCCTCGAGCGGCTTCGGGCGCCGCCGCCGCCGCTCGGCGCGGATCTTGTTCTTCGCGATCCCGCAGAGCCAGGTGTGCAGGCTGGAGCGCCCGTCGAAGTCCGCGAATTTCTCGAGCGCCACGAGGAAGGTCTCCTGGACCAGGTCCTCGACCGTCGCACGGTCGCCGCCGACGCGGTAGTGCACGAACTCGTACAGCCCGTCGAGGTGACGGCGGCAGAGATCCTCGGCCGCCACCCGGTCCCCGGACAGGACGCGGGCCCGCAGGGCCTGGTCGGCGGCGGACAGGGTGAGTTCGGGCATGGGACGAGACCCTACCGGGGCCCCCACGCGCTCCGTGTCCGCATCCCTCGGCATCCTTCGCGCCTTTTCGTTCTTTTCCAGGACCCCGCCCGCGGCGCCCGCCCCGGCGGGCCGGGCCGCCGACCCCGGCGACGCCGCCGCAGGCTACCCCACCTGCCCCAGTCAGCGCACTTCGAGGAGCGGCGTGAAGTAGCGGTAGTAGATCTCGAGGGTCAGGACGCACATCGCGGTCGAGTACGAGAGGTCGCGGTCGTCGTCCCCCGCGTAGGACCGGGCGTAGAGCGAGATCGCGTCCCAAGAGCCGTCCTCGTTCTGCGCCGGCAGCAGCGCGGACTTCATGCGCTCGTTCCAGCCCTCCCAGGCGCGGCCGCCGACGCGGAAGCACGCCAGCGTGCCGTAGTACCAGAAGTACAGGTTGCCCCGCGCGCGGAAGACGAAGTCGTCGTCGCTCGGCGGCCGGTAGGTCTCCGGGGCCCGCCGCAGCACGAAGTCCCAGGCGTCGCGCAGGTCGGGCGCGTCCACGGCCTCGCCCAGCAGCGACAGGCAGAAGAGCGCGGCCGGGGTCGACGCGGGCAGGGTCGGGTAGTTCGAGCCCAGGCGCTCGGGGTCGTGACTGTAGCGGAACCAGCCGCCGCGCTCGTCCCAGGAGTCGAGCAGGAACCGGCGCGCGCGGTCGAACGCGCGGCGCGGGACGTCGAGGCCGCCGAGCTGCGCCGACTCGAGCGCCATCACCTGCCAGGCGGACACCGACACGCGCGGCCAGCGGTCGTACACGCGGTCGTCCGCGTAGTAGTAGCTCCAGCCGCCCGAGCGCGCGTCGCGCGTGGTCATCTGCTTCGCGAGGATGTGCGCCACCGCGAGCTGCAGCGGCCCGCGCAGGCGCTCGTCCTCGGTCATCGCGAAGCACTCCGCGAGCGCGTAGGTCGCGATGCCGTGGGAGTACGCCGAACCGTCGCCGAAGTGCCCCGAGTCCCGGTGCTGTCGCGCGAGCAGGAACTGCACCGCGCGCTCGGCGGTCTCGGCGTGGTCGGCCTCTGAACCGGGCGTGTGCCCGGCGCCGAGGAAGGCCAGCAGCGCGAGTCCGGTCTTCCCGATGCGGACCTCGCCGTACTTGTCGTGGAAGTCGTCGGTCGAGCCCCACGAGCCGTTGCCGGCCTGGATGCGCGCGAGGTACGCGAGCCCCGCCGCCACCGCGCGCTCGGTCTCCGCCGTGCCGCCGTACTCGCGCAGCGCGAGCGCCTTCTCCGGACCGGCGCGCGACTGGTAGGGCGTCTGCCCCCAGGCCGCGGCCGGCGGTCCGAGCTCTCCGCGCGCGGGCTCGGCGCGCTCGGCCGTGTCGACGCGCAGCCGCTCGGGGCGCGGCGTCGCGCGCTCGACGGGGGCGGAGCCGGCGCCCGCGGCGCCGAGCCGGCGCGGCCCGTCGGCGCGCCGCGCCAGCGTCACGGGCGCGGGCGCGAGATCGGTCAGGTCCAGCTCCGGTACCGGCGTCGAGCTCGAGGCGCCGCGCGCCTCGGTCGCGCCCGCGTCGCGCAGCGCGACCGCCGCCGAGGCGGGCGCTGTGGGCTGCAGGTCGGCGGTCGGCGTGTTCGCGGAAG
>CAYGPA010000171.1:0-10043 GCA_964351535.1 uncultured Planctomycetaceae bacterium | reverse complement strand
CGCACAGGTTGCCGCCGCCCGACTGGCAGCCGGTCGGGTCCTGGCCGTTGTTGAACGTGGTGTCGAGCGGCTGCCCGATCATCATCTCGCCGATCGACGTGATCAGCGGCGGCTTGACCAGCAGGTCGTCCAGCGCGCTGTCCTTGGTCAGCGAGAACACGCCGGAGGAGCCGCCGTCGATCGTGCACGAGCCGACCTGCAGCGGCGGGCGGATCAGCGAGCCCTGCAGCAGCACGTTGGGGTTGTTCGGGAAGTTCGAGTTCCCCTCGATCGACTGGCTGGGGTTGAACGTCGGGTTGCCGGTCGACTGGCCGAAGCCGTTCAGGTCCACGACCGAGATGCCCGGCGTGGCGCCGCCGCGCGTCACGTAGATGACGTCCGGAACGACCGGTGCGTTGACCAGGCCCGGGCCTTCGCCGGTGAAGAACTCCGACTGCACGGGCTGCGTGTTCCGGTTCAGGACCATGTCCTGGGTCTGGTTCGGGTTGATGTCGATCTGCACGCGGTTGAACGTCCCGCACTGGAACAGGTCGGGCCCCGAGCCGGGGAACGAGAAGGCCATCGTCAGCTCGTACGTCGAGAGGTCGAACACGCTGCGCGGCATGACCTCGAAGGGCACCAGCACGCTCTGCGCCGGAGGCCCGAAGGAGACGCTGACGGCCGAGCTGATCTGCGGCGGCGCGGCGGAGGGCAGCGGACCGACCGAGAGCGGCTGGACCGGCTCCGTGAACTCGACGACGATCGTGGTCTGCGGATCGACGTCGTTCTGGCTCATGACCGGGTCGATGACCTTGCCCTCGGGCGGGATGACGTCCGGTCCGACGGTCGTCGCCGCAACGGCCTGGCGACGCAGCGGCACGCCGCCCACGCCCTGGACCGCGGTGGTGATCTTCAGCTTGATCTGCAGGCCGGCGGGGAACGTCTCGTGCGTCAGCAGGTTGCCGTCGGTGTCCGCGACGAACACGAACGTCTCCGCGAGCGCCAGGACGTTCTCGCCCTGGAAGCTCGTGTTGTCCTGTGTTCCCGGGAAGCCGAGTCCGTCCGCGAACCCGTCCCCGTTGTTGTCGACGGCCGGGTTGGCGATCGGAACGCCGCCGGCGCCGGTGGTGACCCAGGACTGGAGCGTGAGCTGCGGGGGGCTCCCCACCGCGCCGCCGGCGTACGTGTTGCCGCCGATGAACGCGCGACCGCGTACGGGAACCGAGGAGCCGCTGACCGGGTCGATACCCACGATCGTGATCGTGCCCTTGAGCCCGGAACTCGACTGCCCCGAGGGCGAGGGGTCCAGCACCGTGTTCACGTCGAGCGGCTGCGAGAACCGCGCGTAGATGAAGTGGTTGCCACCCAGACCGTTGGGCAGCAGCGGGTTGACCGGCCACGTCGCCGGAGGCAGCACCGGGTTGGTCAGCGTGACGTTGTCGATCAGGTCGTCGGTGTCCTGGATCGTCACGAGCTGCTGGGTCGGGAACCCGGAGGCGTCGGGAACGAACACGGAGTGCGGAACCAGCAACCCGAAGCCGTGGGCGATCTCGAGGATCGACATCTGCGCGGCGGAGCCGCCGCTGCCGCCACCGCCGCCGCCACACGAGGCCGCGAAGAGCGCAGCGGATCCGGCGAGGGCGAGGCCCAGGCCTCCAAGGGAGAGCGGGGAGGCTGATTTGGATTGGGACGTCATAGCGGGGAGCGCCTCGGGGGGTCTCGGTAGGTTCGTCTCGAGGTCGGAACGGAGCAGTCTAGTGTCCCCGACCGGGCATTGCCCGGGTCCCGCGGCACTGGAGAGTGCCCTTCTCCCGGCCGACGGGCCGGTCGAACGGATGCCTTGGGACGGAGCACCAGCGGGCGGGAGGACCTGGTGGAACCTCGGAAGATCCGCGTTCCATGGAACAAGCTCCGTGCCCAGCGATGCCCGGAGCCTGCGAGCAACTCCAGGATCGGTCGTTAGCTCCTGTCCTGCAAGGCTTTGCAGAGCAAGTCTTGAAGTCGTTCGGCGCCCCGGAGCGCCACGCGGGCCCGCCCCGCCAGGCGATCCAGCGCAGGCCCACGTGCGGAGTCGCACGAGGGCCGCCCGGCGAGGGGTTCCGGAGGCTCCGCCCGAGAGCCGGTCGACGATCGTTCCGGGCGGTCCCGGCCCCCGCTATCCTCCCGGACGGCATGGCCCGCTCGGAGTCCGTTTTCGATCCCGACGCCCTCGAGGGCCCGGAAGAGATCCAGGAGGAGGGCGCGACCTTCGCCGCCGAGGAGGACCTCGAGAACGAGCTCCGCCCGCGGCGCTTCGACGAGTTCGTCGGACAGGAACGCGCCGTCGACAACCTGCGCGTCGCCATCCAGGCCGCCCGCGCGCGCTCCGAGCCGCCCGACCACGTGCTGCTGTCGGGCCCGCCGGGCCTCGGCAAGACGAGCCTGTCGCGCATCCTGGCCCACGAGCTCGGCACCAAGCTGCACAGCTCGACCGGCCCGGCGCTCGAGCGCGCGCGCGACCTGGTCGGGATCCTCACCCAGCTCGCGCGCGGCGACGTGCTCTTCATCGACGAGATCCACCGCGTCCCCCCCACCGTGGAGGAGTACCTGTACTCCGCGATGGAGGACTTCCGCGTCGACCTGACCCTCGATCAAGGCGCGCACGCGCGCGTCGTCGCGCTGAAGCTGCAGCGCTTCACGCTGGTCGGCGCGACGACGCGCGAAGGGCTCCTGTCCGCGCCCTTCCGCGGCCGCTTCGGACACTTCGAACGCTTGAACCCGTACCCCGCCGCGGACCTCGTGCAGGTGCTCGTGCGCGCGGCGCGCATCCTCGGGGTCGAGCTCGACGAGGGCGGCGCGCAGTGGCTCGCCGCGCGCAGCCGCGGCACGCCGCGCATCGCCAACCGCTTCCTGCGGCGCGCGCGCGACCTCGCCGTCGTCCGCGGGACCGGAGCGATCACCGAGGAGCTCGCCGTCTCCGCCCTCGAGCGCCTCGGCGTCGACGAGCGCGGCCTCGAGGAGATGGACCGGCGCGTGCTCGCCTTCCTCGCGCGCAACGGAGGCGAACCCGTCGGCCTGAAGACGCTCGCCGCCGGCGTCGGCGAGTCCGAGGACACGATCGAGGACGTCTTCGAACCGCACCTGCTGCGCGAGGGCCTGCTGCAGCGCACCGCGCGCGGCCGCGTGCTGACGCCCGAGGGCTACGCGGCGATCGGCCTCGAGCCGGGCGACGTGCCGGGTCGAGGCAGCCTCTTCGACTGAGCGCTCGTGGAGGCAACCCTCGCAACCCTGGCCCGAACGATTCATGGGCACGCAGCCCAGACGGCCGCCGCATCGACCCCCTCCCAGGCCAGGACCGCGCCCATGCACCTCACCGCCCACCCCGGAATTCGCCGCGGCAGCCCCGGCAAGTCGCGCGCGCGCACGCTCTCCGGCCTGCTGCTGGCCCTCGCGCTCGCCGGCTCGTCGTGTGCACCGCGCACGCGCGCGAGCTGGACGCTGCCCGCCGAGTCCGCGGAGACCGACGCCGCGCTGCGCGCCCAGCCGCGATCCCTCGGCGCGCCGCGCGCGCTTCCCTCCGCCGCGGCGCCGGTCCCGGTGCTGCTCACGGCGCACGACGGTGCGGAGCGGGTCGAGCTGCGCGACGCGGGCGGCGCCCGGGTCGTCGTCGACCGCGTCGGAGCGAACGTGCGCGCCACGGGCTCCGCCGTCGCGCGCGCGAGCGAGCCCGCGCCCGTGCTGCGCCTCCCCGCCGCGCCCCGAGGCGCCGCCTGGACCCTCGGCGATCGCCGCTACGCCGGCGCGCTCGAGTTCCGCGCGCGGGCGGGCGGCGGACTCACGATCCTGAACTTCGCGCCCCTCGAGGAGTACGTGATCGGCGTCGTCGCCTCCGAGCTCGCCGTGTGGTCCGCGCATCCCGCCGAGCTCGAGGCCCAGGCGATCGCCGCGCGGACGTACACGCTGCGCGCGCTCATGGACCGCGGCACCTCGAGGCCGTTCCTGTGGGACGACGTGCGCGACCAGATGTACCGCGGCGTCCCGGCGCTCGACGCGAGCCCGGCGGAGCGCAAGGTCGCCGCGCGCGTGCGCGCCGCCGTCGAGGGCACGCGCGGGCGCATCCTGGTCCAGGACGGCCGCCTGTTCGACGCGCGCTACTCCGCGGCCTGCGGCGGACGCTCCGCGCGGCTGCTCGACGTCTTCCCCGAGGCCGCGCCCTTCGTCTATCCCGCCTCCAGCTGCGCCCCCTGCGTGTGGATCGCGGCCGAGGAGTCCAGGGACCAGCGCCCGGGGACCTGGCGCGACCGCGTCGCCTGGCGACTGGAGCTCGGCCCCGAGGACCTCGCGAAGGTCGCCGGCGCCTTCGGCCTCGGCGCGCGGACGACGTCCTTCCGCCCGGTGCGCTTCGACGCCGGCGGACGCTGGCTGGACGTCGAGGTCCGCGGCGACCTCGGCGCGCGCACGGTGACCTTCGGGCGCCTGCGCGAGGTCCTCGGCACCGCGCGCCTCGCGAGCGCTCGCGTCGTGTCCACCTCCCCTCCCGCCGGGCAGCCGGTCGAATCGCGCCTGGTCCTCTCCGGACTCGGCCGCGGGCACGGTGTCGGTCTCTGCCAGACCGGCGCGCGCGAGCTGGCGCAGCGCGGATACTCCGCCGAGCGCATCCTGCGCAACTACTACCCGGCGGCCGAGATCGTCACCCTGCCGGGCGCGGGGCAGACCCCGTGAGCTCGGGATTCGGTTTCGAGGTCACCGCGCGCTGTGCCGATTCCCACGCACGAACGGGCGTCTTCCGCACGCCGCACGGCGCCGTCGAGACGCCGGTCTTCATGCCCGTCGGCACCAAGGGCACGATCAAGGGCGTCCAGCCCGCGCAGCTCCGCGAGCTCGGTGCGCGCATGGTGCTCGCGAACACCTACCACCTGCACCTGCGCCCCGGCGAGGAGACCGTCGCCGCCCTCGGCGGGCTGCACGACTTCATGAACTGGGGCGGCCCGATCCTGACGGACTCGTGCGGCGACCAGGTCTTCAGCCTGGCCGAGGCCGCGCGCATCTCGGAGGACGGCGTGCGCCTGCCGTCGATCGTCGACGGCAGTCCGGTCGATCTCGGGCCGGAGTCGGCCACCGACGTGCAGATGCAGCTCGGGGCCGACGTGATCATGGCCTTCGACCACTGCCCGCCCGACCCGCTCGACCGCGCCGGAGTCGAGCAGGCCACCGACCGCACGCACCGCTGGCTCGAGCGCTGCGTCGCGCGCTGGCGGGAACGCGGCGGCCTCGAGTCCGGCCAGGCGCTGTTCGGCATCGTCCAGGGCGGCGCCTTCGCCGACCTGCGCGAGCGCTCGGTCGCGTCCGTGCTGGCCCACGACCTCGTCGGGACCGCCATCGGCGGCGTCAGCGTCGGCGAGGACCGCGCGGCCATGCGCGACGCGGTCGCGGCCGCGGCGCCGCTGCTGCCGGAGGACCGCCCGCGCTACCTCATGGGCGTCGGCACGCCCGTGGACTTCTTCGACGCGATCGAGCAGGGCGTGGACATGTTCGACTGCGTCACGCCGACGCGGCACGGCCGCACGCACCAGGCCTTCACCCCCGCCGGTCGCATCAACCTGCGCAACCGGCAGTGGGCGCACGACTCCCGGCCGATCCAGGAGGGCTGCGACTGCCCGGCCTGCGCGGGCTTCAGCCGCGGCTACATCCGCCACCTCTGCAAGTCGGACGAGATGCTGGGCGGCGTGCTGATCTCGCTGCACAACCTGCGCAGCTTCCACCGCCTGTTCGAGCGCATCCGCGCGGCCATCCCGCGCGGCGAGCTGGCCGCCCTGCGAGCCGAGGTGTTCCGCGACGGCCCCGGCTGGTGACGCCCGGACGCGCTCACGGCTCACTTCAGCTCGTAGAGGTTGCGGTCGGCGTGGTACCGCAGGAGCTCGTCCGCCCGGCCGCCCTCGAACGCGCGCGCGAAGAACTTGCGCAGCTCCGCGTTGCGGCTGACGGGCTGGCCGTGGAAGTAGCTGTGGGAGTTCTTCACCCACGAGGCGTCCGTCACGTTCACGTAGTAGGCGTTGCGCGCCTTGAGGTTCTTGAGGTGGTGGCCGAGGCGCGCGCGCTGCTCCTGGCCCGGCTTGCGCCGCGAGAAGCCCAGCGCGAAGTCGTCCTCGTTGATGACGATGTGCAGCCGATTGCGAACCTGGATCCGCTCGACCCACTCCTCGTGGTCGGGGTTGTTCGCGTCCGCGGCGACCAGCGAGATGTTGTCGAACACGAGCTCGCGCGCCGCGGCGTCCGTGGGGCCGAGGGCGTACTTCAGCAGGTAGTTCCCCATGCTGTGGCAGATCAGGTTCACCGTGACCTTGCAGTCGCGGTCGAGCAGCTGCGTGAAGCGTTCGCGGGCCTCGGTCTGGTTGGCGACGCGCCCCGCGGACGCCTCGGTCCACAGCACCTCGCGCCGCCCCGCGGTCAGGAGCGCGTGGTACTCCGAGACCTTGCCGATGAAGCGGTTCAAGGCGTCCATCGAGGCGCGCGCGTCGCGCTTGTCGCTCAGGTACGCGGCCGTGCCCGACACGGGCCCTCCGCCGTTCGCCGGCCACGTGAAGGGCAGCACGAGCACGTCGAACTGCTTCTCGAGCGCCTCCGCGTTCTTGACGATGTCCTCGACGTCGTTGTTGTAGCCGTGCACGTACACGAGCACGTGCTTCTTCTCCTCGCGCGCGCGAACCATGAGCTCGCACGCCACGCGCAGACTCGCGAACCACTTCACGTTCGGGTCGATGCCGAGCTTGAGCTCGGCCTTGAGGCCGCGCACCTCCGTCTTGGAGAGCTCGTCGTCCAGGAGCTCCGTCTCGAAGCCCTTGCCCCGACGCGTGACCTTCACGAGCCGCAGTTCGTTGGGCCCCTTCTCGCTCGGCGTGGACCCGAGCACGTCGAGCCCCTTCTCGTCGCCTTGAACCCGACGGTTCGTGACTAGATACATGTCTCCTCCTCGAACGGGAGCGCAAGCCGACGGAACCGCCCGCCGCTCCTCGCTCCTCCCACGTGCGTCATCCTAGGAGTCCGCCCGCAAAGCACCAGCAGACACCGAGACGAGCCGTTTCGATCCACGCGTCATGAATCGTCCGGGCCAGGAGCCTGTCGGAGTACTCGCGATCCGCGATGCACCGATCCTCGAACGCGGCTCCGCGTCGCGCCAAGGTCCCCAATGGCGTGCAGCCATGGGGAACTTGTCGCTCCTTGATCCGCGCCCGAGGATCGGTGCATCGCGAACCGGGAATACTCCGACAGGCTCCTAGCGTTTCCGATAGTCCGGACAGCTGCGCGCGTTCGGGCGCTCGGGCCGCGAGCACGCGTCGCCGTAGTCGTAGCGGCACGTGTCGCAGAGCGGCGCCCCCGTTCCGGTTGCGGCCTTCAGGCGGCGCCAGAAGGCCTGCAGCCAGCGAACGAGGAACACGGGGAACTCGGGGGAACTCGGGGGCCGCGCGGATCAGCGCGAGCGTCCGGAGAGGACCTCGATGCGACCGACGTCGAGGCTCGGCAGGATCGTCCCGGCCTGGCCCTTGGGCACGGCCACGCCCTCGCGCAGCACGGCGCCGCGCACGCCGATCTCGAAGTCGGTGAAGTCGTCCAGGTCGTAGCGACCGGAGCTGCACACGACCTCGACGACCTCGCGGCCACCGAAACGGACGGTGTACGTCGGAGCCATGCCGCTCTTCGACGGCGTGCGCTCGAGCCAGCCGCGGTAGCTGTAGCGTCCGGCGAACGGGTCCTGCTGGCGCGCGCGGGCTTCCTCCAGCTCGCTGCGGTAGCGCTCGGCCTCGGCCTCGCGGCGAATGCGCTCGGCCTCCAGCTCCGCCTGCAGGGCGCGCGCTTCGGCCAGCGCGTCCACGCGCGAGAGTCCGCTGCGCGCGAGGTCCGCGGTCGAGCCGGTGTCGGTGACGGTCAAGACCTCCTCGTACGCGGTGCGCACGAGCTCGAGGTCGGGCTGGTCCTTCAGGCGTTCCGTGGAGAACAGCTCGTCGGCGCGGCGCAGCGCGCGCACGGCCTCTTGCTTCTCCTCGGCGAGCGGAGCGGCGGGCTTCGTCGCGCCCGCGGTGTTCCCGGTCGTCTCGGAGCTGCCCGTCCGGTTCTCGACCGGCGCGGGCGCGGGGCGGGCGCGCGCCGCCGCCACGGCCGCGCCCCACGCGCCGGCGCCCTCACCGGTCGGGACGGAGGTGGTCTCGCTCGCGAGCACCCAGGCGCGAACGCCCGGAGGCGACGCGATCTGGATCCAGTCCTCGTCCCAGATCGTGCTGGCGCGCGCGCGACCCAGGTACACGACGCGGTCGCCCGTGAAGAGGCGCTTCGGAAGCGGGAAGCTGTCGACGTCGCTCGAGGGCTTCGGCCGCATGTTCACGTGGTTGCCCGAGACCTGCAGCACGCCGGGGACGTTGGTCTCGCTGACGTACTTGCCGTACACCCAGACCTCGAACCCACCGGCGGCCTCGACCTGCAGCCAGTCCCCGCGCTGGTCGTAGACCGCGAAGAGGTCGTCCGTCTCGGCGCGCAGGATCGGATGTCCCGAGCGATCGCCCAGGTTGCGCACGGTCGCACCGTTCGAACCGGCACGGACGTAGGAGCGCGGCTTCTCGTCCTGCGCCGGACCCGTGGCCTTCGCCGGAGCGGCGGCGGTCGCCGACGTCGCGGCTTGCGCCGTGGCCCCGAAGGCGGCGAGCGCCGCGCAGGCGAGCCACGTGGACGCGTGCCGCGTGGACACGAGCCGGGTCGACGAGTTCGTACGGGTCGACGAGTTCCTCGGGGTGAGCGAGTTGCACGCGCGGGTCGAGCGGGCCGTCCGGATCTTCGAACGGAGCTCCTCGAGGTACTGCTTCATGGCCTGGATCCCTGTGGTTCTGGCTTCGCCCTCGGGGTTCGGGCTCCACCTGCTACAACGCTTCGGATCGTATCCCTCGCCCCCAACCGGGTCCACCGCGACGAGCCAACTCCGCCCCCGAACGACGCATGTCCCGATCCACGCTGCGCTTCCCCTACATGGTCTTCGCGAAGACCCGCTCCCACCTGTCGACCTACACCCTCTCGCAGTCCGGGATGCCCGCCCCCGACCCGGTGCCCTTCCCCCTGGAGGACCCGGCCGACCTCGTCCACGCGGACATCGCGACCCTGCCCGCGCTCCAGGGCCGCCTGGCGGCCTACCTCGGCGTCCCCGCGGAGCGCGTCCTGGTCACCGTCGGGGCCTCGTCCGCGATGCTCGTCGCGGCCCTGCGCTGGTTCCGGACCGGGTCCCGCGTGGTCTCCGAGAACCCCTCCTACGAACCGCTGCGCGCCCTTCCCGAACTCGTGGGCGCGGAGGTCCGCCTGCTCGAGCGCCTGCCGGAGGAGGACTGGGCGCTGTCGGTCGAGCGCACCCGCGACCTGCTCGCCGGAGGGTCCGGACCGGGCCACGTCTTCGTGACCAACCCGCACAACCCGACGGGCGTCCTCTCGGACGCGGCCACGATGACGGCCCTCGCGGCCGAGGCCGAACGCGCCGGCGGCGTCCTGGTGTGCTGCGAGGTCTACATGGAGTACGTGCCCGAGGACGAGCGCGTCCGCTGCAACGCGCTGGCACCGAACGCGGTCGCGATCGGCAGCCTGACCAAGGCCTACGGCCTCGGGCCGCTGCGCGTGGGCTGGATGGTCTTCGGCGAGGGCCTCGCGGACGAGCGCGACGCGCTGCGCGACATGATCCACCTCGCCTACGTCGACCCGCCGACGCCCTCGGTGCGCCTGGGCCTCGCGGCCCTCGAGCGGCTCGCCGAGCTGCGCGAGCCGCTCGCGAAGTGCGAGCGCGAGTCCCGGCCCACCTTCGAGCGCTTCCTCCGAAGCCCCGGCATCGAGGCCCACGTCCCGGCCCACGGCATCATCGCCTTCCCGCGCATCGTGGGCGTCGAGGACACCCACGCGCTGGCCGACTTCGCCGCGGCCGAGTTCGACGTCGACGTCGTCGCCGGGGAGTACTTCGGCCGCGCGGGTCACCTGCGCGTCGGCTGCGGGGTCCCGGGCGACGTCGCCCGCGAGGGCTTCGAGCGACTGACGCGCGCGGTGGAGGCCTTCCGCGCCTCCGG
>CAYGPA010000170.1:7452-10101 GCA_964351535.1 uncultured Planctomycetaceae bacterium | reverse complement strand
GGACTGCGGACTGCCGCTGAACCGCCTCGCGGTGCGCAGCCAGATCAACGGCGCGCTGGTCGAGGGCCTCTCCTACGCGCTCTACGAGGAGCGCGTGGTCGACCCCGACCTCGGCGTGATGCTGAACGCGTGCCTCGGCGACTACAAGATCGCGGGCTGCGCCGACATCCCCGAGATCGTCGCGATGATCGACGACGAGGACACGCGCGGTGCCATCGGCATCGGCGAGCCACCGATCATCCCGACGCACTCCGCGATCGCGAACGCGATCTTCAACGCCTGCGGCGTGCGCCTGAACAAGATGCCGCTCTCGTGCGACAAGGTCCTGGACGGACTCGTGGCCAACGGAACGTGGGCCGGAGGTGAAGCTTGAACTCGTTCGAACTGGTGCGACCGAAGACCCTCGACCAGGCCGTCACCGAGCTGGCGGAAGGCGGCGCCATGCCGCTGGCCGGCGGGCAGGACCTCCTGGGCGAGCTCAAGGAGCACTTGATCGACCCCGAGCGCGTGGTCGACCTGAAGCGCCTCGAGGGACTCGACGGAATCGAGTTCGACGCCGACGGCAACCTGACGATCGGCGCACTCGTGACGCTGACGGACCTCGAGGAGGACGCGCGCGTGCGCGCGAGCTTCCCCGTGCTCGCCGAGGCCGCGGCGTCGGTCGGCAGCGTGCAGATCCGCAACGCCGGAACGCTGGGCGGCAACCTCTGCCAGCGGCCGCGCTGCTGGTACTACCGCAACGTCGAGACGCCGTGCCTCAAGCGCGGCGGTGACGAGTGCTTCTCGTACGCGGGCAAGAACAAGTACAACGCGATCCTCGGTGGGGGGCCATCGTACATCGTGCATCCCTCGGACCTCGCACCGGCGCTGCGCGTGCTGGACGCCGAACTCGAGCTGCGCGGCCCCGGCGGCGAGCGCCGCGTGCCCATCGCGCAGTTCTTCACGCTGCCCTCGGAGGGCGACGTGCTGAAGGAGACGATCCTCGAGCCCGGCGAGATCGTGACGCGCGTGCGCGTTCCCGCGCTCCGCGGGGACTGGCGCAGCGGCTACGAGAAGTTCCGCGAGCGCAGCTCCTACGACTGGGCGCTCGTCTCCGTGGCCGCCGCGCTGCGGCTGGACGCCGGTCGCATCGTCGAGGCGCGCATGTGCCTGGGCGGCGTGGCGCCGATCCCGTGGCGCGTGAAGAAGGCCGAGGAGGCGCTCCTCGGGCCGCAGCAGGACTCCGCGGCCTGGCAGAAGGCCGGAGCCGCGATGGTGCGGGGCGCCGAGCCCCTGGGAGAGAACGGCTACAAGGTGCCGCTGACGCGGGCCATGATCATCAAGACCATGCGTCGCCTGACCGTCTAGGAAGCCCACGATGACGAACCCCGAAGCGAACCCGAAGCCGGCGACCGCCGCGTTCCCGATCTGCTCGCAGCTGCGCAGCAAGAAGTACTTCTTCCTCGACGGACCGCCGCGCAGCGCCGCGGAGATCACCGACGGCTCGTGCCACTTCTGGTGCGCGCGCACGCACCAGGCGCTCGGGCCGGACCACTTCGCCGTGGCGCCGTCGGACTGCGACGCGACCCGCGAGTGCTTCCGTCCGATCTTCCCCTCGCTGACCTGAATCGCCGCCCTCCGCAGAGACCCCACGGAGAACCTCCATGTCGTTCCTCGCCACGCTCCTCCTCGCCGCCCTCCCCGCGTCTCCCTCGCAAACCGGCCTGCAGGCCGACTACGTCGAGGCGCGCACCGCCAGCGTCTACGCCGGCGCCTGCCACGCGGCGGGGGAGTACCTGACCCAGGGCCGCGAGGCCGTGCTGGCCTGGCGCTTCACCGCGGGTGAGCACGACGGCGTGGACCTCGCCGGTGCCGAGGTCGTCGCGGTGCTCTCCGCCGACCGCAACCTGGCCGACCCCGAGGCGCGCACGCAGAGCTTCCTCGTGGTCGACGCCGCGGCCTCCGAGCCCGTCCGCGCCGCGGCCCTCGCGGCCCTGCGCGAGGCCTGCGGCGAGCGCCTCGGCCGCCTCGTCTCCGTCCGCGTCGAGCCCGTGGACGTCCTGCGCGCGGGCGAGAACTTCGACGTCCGCGCGGGCAAGAGCATCCGCCTCGCGGGCTCGACGCTGCCGGACCGCCAGTGCTGCAAGATGCCCTTCGACCGCTGGTACGAGCCCTTCGTCGCGCCGCTCGCCGAGACGCCCAGCCTGGTCGGCAACTGCGACGTGTTCCAGTGCACCGACGACACGCTTGGCCCGGTCTGGGCCCGCCGCGGCGAGAACAACGCGCTCCTCGCGCGCGTCGAGCTGCTCGGCGCGGCGCGCTGAGCGCGAGGCGGCCGACGTGATCCAGCGCGCCACGCCCGCGCCGCGCTTCCGCCCGGGCGACCTCGTGCGCCACGTGCGCTACGACTACCGCGGCGTGGTCGTCGCGGCCGATCCGGTGTGTCGCGCCAGCGCGGCCTGGTACGCCGCCAACCGCACGCAGCCCGACCGCGAGCAGCCCTGGTACCACGTCCTCGTCCACGGCGCGGCCCACAGCACCTACGCCGCCCAGACCAGCCTCACGGCCGAGCCGGACCCGCAGCCCGTCGAGCACCCGCTCGTCGCGATCTTCTTCGAGCGCTACGAGAGCGGCCGCCACGTCCGCAACCACGAGCCGTGGCCGGACCTG
>CAYGPA010000170.1:0-7352 GCA_964351535.1 uncultured Planctomycetaceae bacterium | reverse complement strand
CGAGCGCTACGAGAGCGGCCGCCACGTCCGCAACCACGAGCCGTGGCCGGACCTGGGCGGCTGAGTCAGGGGTCGGCCCGGTCCCGCCGTTGCAGCAGGGGCTCACGGTGCCTGTTCTCGTCCTGACAAGCCGATCCTGGAGACGCGTGACGAGCTTCGCCAGGCTCCGCGCGGAGCTCGACGCCGCGGGCCACGCGTGGATGTAGGTCCCGCAGGATCCGCTGCAGCGACCAGGACCATCCGCGCAGTCAGTCCCCTCGCCGAGTGTCGACCCGGCGGTTCGGACATCGCTCGGGCAGCGGCGTGGTCACTCCGTGTCCGAGCGGCGGTGGAAGTGGTGCAGGGGGCCGCGGCCGCGGCCCACGGAGAGCTCGTCGGCGGCTCGCAGGGCGCCGAGGACGTAGCGCTTCGCGGCGCGCACGGCGCGGTCCTGGCGCTCGCCGCGCGCGAGGAAGGCCGCGAGGGCCGCGGAGAACGTGCAGCCGGTCCCGTGCGTGTTCTCGGTCGCGACGCGCGGCGCGGGCAGCTCCTCGAGGGAGAGGCCGTCGCAGTAGAGGTCCACGCACGTCGGCCCCGCCCGATCGCCGCCGGTCAGGACGACCGCGCCCGCTCCAAGTGCGAGCAGGTCGCGGCACGCGGCCGCGGGATCGGCCTGCACGTCCGCCCGCGAGCGCGAGAGCAGCGCGGCGGCCTCGGCGACGTTCGGCGTGATCAGCGTCGCGCGCGGCAGGAGCCGGTCGCGCAGCAGCTCGAGGCCCGCGGGGTCGAGCAGCTCGGCGCCGCTGGAGGAGCGCGCCACGGGGTCGACCACGAGCGGCGCGAACGCCCCCAGTGCGTCGACCACCGCGGCGACGATCTCCGCGTTCGCCAGCATGCCCACCTTGACCGCGGAAACCTCCAGGTCGCCGAGCACGGCCCGCACCTGGTCCGCGACGATCCCCGGCGCCACCGGATGGACGGCGTGCACGCCCGTCGTGTCCTGAACGGTCAGCGCGGTGATCGCCGAGGCCCCGTAGACGCCGAGGGAAGCGAAGGTCTTGAGGTCCGCCTGCACGCCGGCGCCGCCGCCGGGGTCGGATCCGGCGACGGTCAGGGCGATGGGCGTGTGCTTGCTTTCTGCCACGGAGATGGCGCAGTGTACGCACCGGCGGGGCCGTGCGTCCCGCGACACCTACCCGGCATGGATCGAGAAGTTCGAGAGACCCTCGCCGACGCCTCCGGCGTGCTGTTCCTCTGCTCGGGGAACATCGTGCGCTCCGCCTTCGCCGAGCTCTACGCGCGGTACCTGGGCTGTGCGCTGCCCGTGCAGTCGGCGGGCACGACGTACGAGACGGAGTCCATCCACCCGCAGTCCGCGCGCGCGCTGCTGAAGCTCGGGCTCGGGCGCGAGGAGATCCAGGTCTTCCGCCCGACCTACATCCGCGACCTGCGCGACCGCTTCGACCCGCGCTGGATCGTGTTCGGCATGACCTCCGAGCACGTGGGCGCGATGTCGCTGCACAGGGAGCTGCGCACGCGGACTTTCCTCCTGCAGCGGCTCCTGGGCATCGACGAGCCGATCGAGGACCCGCTGTTCCTCGGCCACTGGGACGAGGCCTTCGACGTGATCCGTCGCTGTGTCGAGGAGCTCTGCTCCGCGACGGGTGCCGGCCGGGCGGAGTCGTGAGCTCGCGCACCGAGCCGGACGCCGGCCGCGCCGAAAAGCTCGCGGTCCTCGGCCTGGTGCTCGTGTTCGGACTCGCGCTCGGCGCGCGGCTCCTCTTCCTGCACCAGTATCACGCCTGGCCGCTCTACGAGCGCATGGGGCCGATCGTCGACTCGCGCTTCTACCTGCTGCGCGCGCAGCAGATCGCGACGGGGCAGTGGCAGGACACGGCGCCGTTCTACCTCTCGCCGCTCTATTGCTACGGCCTGGGCCTGCTCTTCACGGTCGCCGAGGCCTCGCAGGAGACGGCGCGCGTGTTCCAGGCCTTCCTGGGCGCGGGGTCGTGCGTGCTGTTCGCCGTCGCGGCGCGGCGCGTGTTCGGGACCGGCGTCGGCCTCGCGACGGGCTCCCTGCTCGCGCTGCAGGGCTTTTTGCTCTACACGACGGCGGTCGTGCTGCCGAGCGGCCTCGTGCTGTTCCTGCACGCCGCGCTGGCGGCGCTTCTGGCGGGGCGCGAGGCGAACCCCGGGCGGCCCCGCTGCCTCGCGGCCGGCGTCCTGCTGGGACTCGCCGCGGCGGCCAAGCCCAACGCGCTGTTGACGGCGGTCCTCGTCGCGGCGTGGCTCGCGGCGCGCGCCCGCGGAGCACCGCCGGCGCGCTGGCGGCCCGTCGTGCTGATCGGACTGGGCGTCGTCGCGGCGCTCGCGCCCTTCACGCTGCACAACGCGGCCGTCAGCGGACACTTCGTGCTGGTCTCGACCAACGGCGGGCGCAACCTCTACAAGGGCCACGGCCCGGAGGCCACGGGCTCGCACGTCTTCCTGGAGGAGGACCTGGGCCTCGGCCTGCGCGACTACCTGGACGGCAACGTCGACCCGGAGGCGCCGATCCGCGACTCGCGGCAGATGTCGAGGCGCGCCTGGGAGCACGTGCGCGCGCATCCCGGCGACACGCTGGCGCTCTCGGCCCGCAAGCTGCTGCTCGCGCTGCACGACCGCGAGCTCGGCGTGCGCGACAACTTCGAGTTCGCCCGGCGCTACGCGCCGCTCCTGCGCTGGAACCCGCTGGGGTTCGGGCTGCTCGCGTCCCTCGGACTCGTGGGGATGATCGTCGCGCGGCGCGTGCCCGGCAGCGGGCTCTTCGCGGTGCTGGTCGGGTCGCAGCTCTTCGCGCTGGTCGCGATCTTCGTGCTGGGCCGCTACCGCGTCGTGCTCGTCGGCTGCTTCGCGGCCTACGCGGCGTACCTGTTCGTCTGGGGCAGGGCGCGCTGGCGCGAACGCGCGTGGAGGCCGCTGCTGGAGAGCGCGGCCGCGGTGCTCGTCCTGCTCGTGGTCACGCACGTCCCGCTGGCGCAGTTCCCGCGCGACGCGGGCTTCGCCCTGCAGCACCTCGCGCTCGCGCGGCCGCTGCGGAACGCCGGCCAGGTCGAGGAGGCGCGCGTGCACTACCTCGCCGCCGCCGCGGGCGACTGGCTGGAGCTACCCGACACGCCCACGCGGCGGCTGGAGGTCCGGCTGGAGGCCGCGGAGTGCGCGCTGGAACTGGGTCGGGCCGACGAGGCGCGCGCCGAGCTCGAGGACCTGACCGCCGAGCTCGAGCGGCGCGCGCTGCCGCAGGAGAAGCGGCTCCGCGACCGCGCGCGCGCGCTGCTCCGGGAAACGCCGCCCGGGGAAACCCTGCCCGGGGGCGCGGGCGCGGCGCAGAACTCCGCCGACGGCTGAACCGAAGTCGAGGCCGTCGCGCGTGGATCGCGGCGCGGGGACGCGTCAGCCGCCGCCCGTGTAGCCCAGGGCCTCGAGGGCGCTCGTGTCGACCTCGGCGCCGGCCGTCGAGCCTGCGGCGTCGGCGTCCAGCGCGCCCGAGGCCCGCAGGGCGTCGAGCAGGCGCGCGACGTCCTGCGGCCTCTCGCGCGCGAGGTTGCGCGTCTCCAGCGGATCGGACTCGAGGTCGTAGAGCTCGTCGTTCTCAGGGAAGTGCCGGTGGTGCACGAGCTTCCAGCGCCCCTCGATCCGCGCGAACAGGTCGTCGCGCATCGCGGCCGGCAGGCCCTGCATCGGCGCGTGGTGGTCGAGGGTGTTCAGCGCGTCGGCGTAGGCGACGCGCGGAGCCTCGGATTCGCCGCGCACGAGACCCAGCAGGCTGCGGCCTTCGACGCCGGGCGGAACCTCGACGCCGAGGGCCTCGAGCACGGTCGGCAGGACGTCGATCGTGCGCACGAGGTCGGGGATCGCGGCGGGGGATTCCAGTCCCGGCACGTCCACGAGCAGCGGCACGCGCAGCGACCACTCGTACAGCAGTCGGTGCAGGGCCCAGCCGTGGCGCGCCTCGCCGTCGCTCAGGCCCTGGCCGTGGTCGGCGGTCACGACGACCACCGTGTGCTCGCGCGCGCCGCTCGCGTCGAGGCGGTCCAGGATGCGCCCGACCTGCGCGTCGAGGAATTCGAGCTCGAGGTCGTACAGCCGCTCGCGCGCCTCGGGATCGTTGCGCGGGACGGCGGGGTCGTACTCGACGCCCCGGGCGCGGGCGAACTCCGCGGGCGGGACGACGTTGTAGTCGTGCACGTCGAAGTAGTGCACCCACAGACACCAGGGGGCCGCGCCGCGCTGCTCCAGCCAGGCGAGGGCCGCGTCGGTCGTCGCGTCGCCGCGCCGCTGGGTCTGCACGACCTCCTGATCGTGCCAGTGGCCGGCGCGCGCGTCGCGCAGCGGCGCCTTCTCGGAGAGGTCGAGCTGCGGCAGCCCCGTGTCGTAGGTCTCGAACCCGCGACCGAGGCCGAAGGCCGGCTGCACGGTGTAGGCGCTGACGAAGGCCGCCGTGCGCCAGCCGCGCGCGCGGAGCTCCTCCGCGAGGGTCGGCACGTCGTCGCGCAGGCGGTTGCCCGCCTCGCCGGCGAACACGCGCAGCCCGTGCCGGTAGGGATTCAGGCCGGTCAGGATCGAGGCGTGGGACATCGGGGTGATGCCGGCGGTCGACATGGCGCGCTCGAAGCGCGCTCCCTCCGCTGCCAGCGCGTCGAGCCGCGGCGTGCGCGCGCCCTCGTACCCGTAGCAGCCCAGGCGGTCCGCGCGGGTCGTGTCCAGCGTCACCAGGAGGACGTTGCGCGCGGGCGGGCCGGAGGCGGGCGGGCCGGACGCGGGCGGTGCGGGCGCGGGGCCGCAGGACCCGAGAAGCGCGACGGCGAGCAGGGCCCGGGCCGCGCGGGAGCGGGACACGCTCCGGGCAGGGCGAGCCGCGGAGTTCGGGCCGCGGAGGCGGGATTCCCGGTCGGGGCAGAATCCGGGAACGGGAGCGCCGAACGGGCAGGAAAGGCGTAGGACGGACACGATTGCAGGGTACCTCAAAGCCCGACCGCCCTGTAGAAAGGCTTCATGCACCTCGTCTTCGCCCTGCTCCCGCTACTCCTGCCCCAGACCGTCGGGACGAAGACCGCCGACGTGCACGACGGTTTCGGCGGAGGCGGGTCCGGACCCCCCAGGATCGGTCGCGTCACGGTTCCCGGGAGTGCTGTCCCGACGGCCACGGGGTCGCGGCCGAACGTGCTGCTCGTCGTCGTCGACGACCTCGGGATCGACATGGTGCCGGCGTACTCCGTGGCGCCCTCTCCGCCGTGTACGCCGCACCTCGACGACCTGGCCGCCGGTGGGGTGGTGTTCCGCAACACGTGGGCCAGCTCGATCTGCTCTCCGGCCCGCGCGCAGCTGATGACCGGGCGCTACGGGTTCCGGACGGGCATCGGCCGCAACGTCGGGTCCGGGCTCGGGAGCGCGGGGCTGCGCTTCGAGGAGATCGCGCTGCCCGAGCAGCTCGTCGGGTACGAGACCGCCGCGGTGGGCAAGTGGCACCTCGCCGCGCTGACCGACAGCCCGCTGCACCCGAACCTCACGGGGTTCGGGAGCTTCGCGGGCTCGCTCTTCAACCTGACGCACCAGAGCGGTGACTACGACTTCTGGGAGAAGACGAGCAACGGGTCCGTCGGGTTCACGGATCGCTACGCGACCAACGACATCGTCAACGAGGCGATCCTGGCCGCGAACACGCTGCAGGAGCCCTGGTTCGTCTACGTGGGACTGCACGCGCCGCATTCTCCGCTGCACTCTCCGCCCGCGACGCTCTGCAACTCCGCCTGCGCCCAGACCTACTGCGGGCAGCTGTCGGCGACGCCCACCGAGGCGGAGTACGTGAAGGCGATGTCGGAGTCCCTCGACACCGAGCTCGGCAGGTTGCTCGCCAACGTGCGCGCCATCGACCCCAAGGCGCTGATCGTGTTCGTCGGAGACAACGGCACGCTGACCGAGGCGATCGAACCGCCGTTCCCGCCCGGGCGCGGCAAGGGCACCCTCTACGAGAGCGGGATCCAGGTGCCGATGATCATCGACGGCCCGGGCATCGCTCCGGGAGTCTGCGACGCGCTGGTCAGCATCGCCGACGTCTTCGCGACGCTGGCGGAGTTCGCGGGGGTACCGTCGGCCGCCGAGGACTCCGTGTCGCTGGTGCCGTACCTGCAGGATCCGACGCGACCCTCGCTGCGCACGCTGCTCTTCTCCGAGCGCTTCGCGCCGAACGGTCCGGGACCCTACGACTTCCACGACGTCGCGATCCGCAACGCGACCTACAAGCTGATCCGGGTCGAGGGCGCGCCGGACGAGCTGTACGACCTCACGGCCGATCCGTTCGAGGAGTTCGACCTGATCCCCGGCCTGGCGAGCGGATCCCCGGCCGAGGCGGCCTACCAGCAGCTCAAGGTCGAGCTCGCTGCGCTGCTGTCGAGCTGAATCCCGGTCCCCGCCGCGCGTGCGAGCCCCGCGCGCACGGTTCCCCTCCGGCGTCGCGCGGCTAGAATTCGCGCATGCAGTACAACCGCTTGGGTCGCTCGGGGCTGCGCGTCTCGGAGCTCTCCTACGGCTCGTGGATCACGTTCGGCAAGCAGCTCGACGTGGCGGGTGCGCGCGCGTGCATGCGCGCGGCGTTCGAGGCCGGCGTGAACTTCTTCGACAACGCCGAGGCCTACGCCGACGGCGTCTCCGAGGCCATCATGGGCGAGGTGCTGAGCGAGTTCCGCCGCTCCGACCTCGTGATCTCGACGAAGCTCTTCTGGGGCGGCGAGGGTCCCAACGACAAGGGGCTCTCCTGGAAGCACCTGCTGGAGGGCACGTGGCGCTCGCTGAAGCGCATGCGCCTCGAGTACGTCGACCTGCTCTTCTGCCACCGCCCCGATCCGGAGACGCCGATCGAGGAGACGGTGCGCGCGATGGACGTGATCGTGCGCCAGGGGCTCGCCTTCTACTGGGGCACGTCGGAGTGGTCGGCGGAGCAGATCGAGGAGGCCTACCGCCTCGCGGGCGAGCTGGGCTGCGTCCCGCCGACCATGGAGCAGCCCGAGTACAACCTGTTCCACCGCGACCGCGTCGAGCGCGAGCACGCGCCGCCGTACGCGCGCCACGGCCTGGTGACCACGACCTGGAGCTCGCTCTGCTCGGGCGTGTAGGACGCTGGTTCTCGCTTGATCCAGTAACTTTCGCGGGCGCTCTTGTCCCAGGCGGTTTCGAGGAGGGCCTTGCCGAAGGCGACCGCCTCCTCCTCGCTGACCGGCGCCTCGAGCTGGGGGTCGTAGTGCTCGATCTCGTCCTCGGGCAGGCCCTCGAAGAACCGCGTGGGGACGAGCGGCGTGACCTTGCCGCGCATCACGCGCCGCTGCGGGCGGCTGAGG
>CAYGPA010000169.1:0-10147 GCA_964351535.1 uncultured Planctomycetaceae bacterium | reverse complement strand
CCGAAGGCCGTGCAGTCGATGCGGATCGGCTGGCCGGTCTCGGTGTCGCGGTCGATCACGACCAGGTTGCCGGCCACGCTGCCGCCGTGCTCCTCGGGGAAGTAGCGCAGCTGCTCGCGCGAGAGGCCGTCGAGCGAGGCCAGGGCCTCGATGTCGTCCATGACGGCGTCGGACTCGGCCTGCTCGTTGAACTTGCACTCGCCCCAGTTCTTCGAGACGTAGTAGGCCTCCCGCTTGGTCGCGAAGTCGTCGTTCTCGACCATCTCCTTCGAGACCGACATCAGCCGCAGCGTCTGCGCGAAGTTCTTGACGGTGTTGACCGACAGCGCGCGCGACTTCGTGCCGCGGCCGAGCTGGAAGTAGCCGACCTTGCGGTCGTACTTGACGTTCGAGAGCGAGCGCACCGGGAACTTCAGCTCCGGCAGGCCGCGCGCGTCGATGCGCTTGCGCACGCGGTCGGCGGTCGTCTCGATCAGCGTCAGGGTCTTCTTGTCCAGCGGCGTCAGCGCCTTGATGCGGCCCCGGACGGCCGTCGCGGCGACCTTCTTGGCAGCCTTCTTGCGCGGAGCGGCGGCGGCCTTGCGGACCGCCTTCTTCTTCTTGGCCATCGGGGGCTCAGTTCCCGCCCTTGAACACGGCGGCGTCGTAGATGGACCAGAGGTGGACGATCCAGCCCATCAGGAAGATCCACAGCACGCCCGCCAGCACGAACATGATGACGGCCTTCAGGAACTGCCCCTGCACGAGCTGGCCCAGGCCGGGGATGAAGAAGCTGCAGATGGCGGCGATGACGTTGCCGGTGGAGCCTTGCGACATGGTGGTGGTCTCGGGGGGTTAGCAGTCCGTTGAGGAAGTGCTTCGGATGCCAGGACGGCAGCATCCGCTTCGGTGTGGTGCCTGGAAACGCAGGCGAATCGGTGGATTCGGCGAGGCTTTCAGGTGCCGCACCGGAGTGGAGGATGCCGTCATGGCGCCGGATGACTTCTTCAACGGGCTGCTAGAACTTGCGCGAGCGGTGCAGGACGTCCTCCAGCGTGGAGACGGTGTCCTGCCGTTGCGGATCGGTGAGGTCGAGGATGTCCTGCAGGGCGATGCCGATGTGCGGGATGTACTTCTCGATGTAGGAGCGCTTCTCGAACTCGCGCTTGAGGCGCTTGCCCTTGCGGATGTAGGTGCCCAGCTTGCGCCCGCACTCCTGCAGGCCCAGCTTGATCTCCTTCAGGATCTCGGGGTACGAGGCGATGGCCTCCTTAGACTCCGACGTGAACGGCACCCACACGCTGGCGATGTGCACGAAGATCGCCATCGGCGCGACGGGCAGGCCGCCGCGCGGCTGCTGCAGGCCGTAGCCGCGCCAGTTGGTCTGGATCACGCCCTTGTTGATCGCGCAGGCGGACTGCTGGTACAGCAGCGGCACGCGGTTCGCGAAGCGCATGATGCGCGCGGGCTCGTCGGCGTTGCCGACGAGGTCCTCGGTGGCCTCGACCTTCTCCTTGCGCTTGCGGATGCGGCCCTCGTCGGTCACCTCGAGTCCGACGCCGCCCGGCTTGCCGTAGGCGATGCCGACCTCGATCTGGAACGGGTTGCCGCGGTACACGGCGGCCGGGCGCTGCGAGGCGACGTAGAAGTCGGCCTCGACCTCCTTCTTCAGGCCCTTGAGGATCAGCTCCTCGCCGATCGGCGCGATGCAGTCGGTCGAGGGCGAGGAGATGCGCGACTCCTGGATCGCCTTGTGCAAGGCGCTCGCCTCCTCGCGCGCGATGCGCGTCGGGTAGGACTTCTCCGTCAGGCCCTTGCCGGCCTTCTTGATGATGTCCTTGGCGACCTTCGGGCCCACGCGGCTGAACTCCTCGCGCAGGAAGCCCGACAGCGAGCGCGCCGTGGTCTCCTTCAGCATCGCGATCAGCCGGCCCAGCTCGACGCCGTGCGGGTGCGGCTTGATCTCGACGGTCTCGGGCGGCAGGTCCTTCGTGTTGCGCTCGTAGGTGACGTGCTCGCCGCCGGGATCGGTGTAGTGCAGCGTCAGGTGCGGGTTCGCGATGGCCGTCTGCTTCAGGTACATGTCGACCGAGCGCTGGCCCTTCTGGTAGCGGCCCTCCATCTCGATCTCGACGCGCGTGCCGTGGGCCTTGTCCCACTCGACGACCTCGGACTTGTGGATCTCGGGCTTGTTCTTCGAGGTGTCGATCGACAGCAGGAACTCGACCGGCTGCCGGCGCTTGCCCGCGCGCGAGCGGATGCGCATCGGCTTGCCGGTCGTCAGCTGGCCGTACATGCCCGCGGCCGAGATGCCGATGCCCTGCTGACCGCGGCTCTGCGACAGCTTGTGGAACTTCGAGCCGTACAGGAGCTTGCCGAAGATCTTGCCGATCTGCGTGTCGAGCACGCCGGGCCCGTTGTCCTCGATCGCGACGAGGAACGTCTTCTCGCCCGTCGGGGTGATCTCCACCGCGATCTCCGGCAGGATCCCGGCCTCCTCGCAGGCGTCCAGCGAGTTGTCGACGGCCTCCTTCACGGCCGTCAGGATCGCCTTCAGCGGCGAGTCGAAGCCCAGCAGGTGGCGGTTCTTCGTGAAGAACTCGGAGACGGAGATCTCGCGCTGGCGCGAGGCCATCGTCTCGGCCGACGCGCGCCGGGTCGAGGCCTTGCGGGCGGTCGGCTCCGGCTTCGCGGCCGCCTTCGTCCGCGTCGTCTTCTTCTTGGTCTTCTTCTTGGCCACGGTGGGGTCGACGTCGTCGAACAGCGACGGGGCTGCGGTGCGGGTGCTCAAGGGCGCGTTTCCGGTGCGTCTCGGGGTCGTCTCGGGGAGGCGTCGGTCGCCGGCGCCGGGCCCGACCGGAGAGAGCAGCTCCCGTGGAAGCTCCCTATGTAGGTAGGCCCGAGGTCGTTTGCAACGTCTTGCAGTCAGAGCCCGCGGTCCCGCAGACTCGCGCGCGGTGACGCTCACGGACGAAGCCTGGAGCGAGGCGGGCGCGGGCGGAGGCGGCCGGAGCTCGCGATCGGGCCGTCGCGGCGGAACCGGTCGCCGCGGCACGCGCTCCCGGAGCCGCGGTCGTCCGCCGGACACGCCGCGCGTGCGCTGGGCGCTGGCGGCGCTGCGGCCGATCGGCGCCCTGCTCGCGCCACTGGGGGTGGAGCCGCGCGCCTTGCGCGAGGTCGTCGCCGTGCGCATGCGCGTCGCGGATCGCGCGCGTCGGGAGCGCATGGGCGCGGGCGAGGTGCTCGGCATGATCATGCTCGCGGGGCTCGGCCTGGGCCTGGGCTGGCTCGCGCGGGACCTGGAGAGCCCGTTCCTCTGGAGCGCGCTCGTGCTCGGGGCGCTCGCGATCCTCGCCTTCTTCGTGCTGCTGCAGGAGGGTGCCGCGATCCTGTTCGACCCGACCGACGCCGCGGTCGTCGCGCCGCTGCCGGTCGGGAGCCGCACGCTCTTCGCCAGCCGCCTGGTCGTGGTCGGCTCCGCGCTGCTCGTGCCGGTCGGCCTCCCCGTGGCGACCAGCGCCCTGGTCGCGGCGACCGTCCACGGCCCGGTGGCGGCCCTGCTGCTGCACCCGCTGCTCGCGGCGGTCTCCTGCCTCGGCGTGCTCGGAGTGTTCGCCAGCGTCTACGGCCTCCTCCTGCGCGTCCTCGGGCCCGCGCGGATCCAGCGCTTCGTCACCGTGGCGCAGGTCCTCGGCGGGGCCGTCGTCTACGGGCTGCTGCTGCTCGGGATGCGCGGGTCGGCCCGGCCCGTCGCCGAGTCGCTCCTCGAGCAGCCGCTGCTGGCGCTGGCCTTCCCCCCGGCGAATCTGGCGGCGCTCTACGGCGCGGCCCTGGGCGACACCGTGCCGGCGCTCGGCGGCCACGCGACGCTCGCGCTGCTCGTGCCGCTCGCGCTGGGGAGCTGCGCGTTGCTGCTCGTCTCGGGCGAGTTCCAGCGCGCGCTGCTCGGGCGCGTGGAGAGCGCGACCCAGCGGCGCGCCGCGTGGCCCGACGGCGCGCTGGCGCGGCTGAACCAGCGCGTGAATCCGAAGGGCGCGGCGCGCGCGGGCTTCGGCCTGGCGACGGCCATGACGCGCCGCGACACGGCCTTCGTGCGGGCCGGCTACGGGACGCTGGCGATGAACTTCGTCCTGATCGCCTTCATCGTGTTCAAGGACTCGGGAGGCTCCGCGTTCCCGCTCCGGTTCGGGACCGCGTTCGCGATGTACGTCCTCGCCGGTCAGCTGCCGGCGCTCTTCTTCCTCGCGAGCTTCGGCCCCGAGCGCGACGCCCTGCTCCCGCTGCGCGGCCTCGACGAGCCGGGCGTGCGCCGCTACCAGGCCGGGGCCCTGCGCGGGATCGCCGTGGGCACGGCCGTGCCCGTGCTGCTGGGCTTCACGGGACTCCTGACGCTGCTGCAGGGGCCCGCGGCCCTCCCGGACGCGCTACTCGCCAGCGCGATCGCGCTGGTGATGCTGCTCCTCTTCGCGCGCAGGCTGAAGCTGCCGCCGCTCTTCACGCGCGGTCCGATGCGCCGCCAGGGGACGACCAGCCGCCTCGGCATGACGCTGGGCTTCCTGCTCTCCATCCCGGCCGGCCTGCTGCTGCACGCCCCGTTCCTGCTGCACCCGCTGGCGCCGCTCGTCGGCATCCCGCTGTTCGCGGCGCTCTCCCTCCGGCTGCTGCGCTCGCTGGACGGCGTGGAGCTGGAGCGGCGCCGCCACTCGAAGTCGCCGGTCTGACCTCCCCCCGGGCTTTTCCCGGGGCTAGGCTGCTCTCCATGTCCGAACCCGCGATCGAGATCCGCGGACTGCGCAAGCGCTTCTCCGGAGGCCCCTGGGTGCTGGAGGGGATCGACCTCGCCGTCGAGCCCGGCACGATCCAGGGGTTCATCGGTCCCAACGGCGCGGGCAAGTCGACGACGGTCAAGATCCTCTGCGGGCTGATCTCCGACTTCGAGGGCGAGGTGCGCGTTGCGGGTTGCGATCCGCGCGAGGATCCGATCGAGGTCAAGCGCCACATCGGACTCGTGCCGGAGAACGCGGCGCTGTTCGAGGTGCTGACGGTCGCGGAGTACCTGCTGTTCGTCGGTCGCTTGAAGGAGGTCGAGGACGACGTGATCCGCGCGCGCGGGCAGGCCTTCCTGGAGGTGTTCGAGCTCGCGGATCGCCTGGGCGCGCGCATCGGCGAGCTGTCGAAGGGCATGCGCCAGAAGGTGCTCCTGACGTCGGCGCTGCTGCACGACCCGCGCATCCTGTTCCTCGACGAGCCGCTGTCGGGCCTCGACGTGAACGCCTCGATCCTGATCAAGGAGTTCGTGCGCCGTCTGGCGGACGAGGGGCGCACGATCTTCTACTGCTCGCACGTCATGGACGTCGTCGAGCGCGTCTGCGACCGCATCGCGATCGTCGACGGCGGGGGCATCGTGGCCCAGGGGACGTTCGACGAGATCGCGGCCCAGCGCGGCGGCGGCTCGCTCGAGCGCATCTTCGCCGACCTGACCAGCCGGGACGACGCGGGAGCGCGCGTCGAGCGACTGATCGACGCCCTGGGCTCCTGAAGCTCGGCCGAAGGGGCGATCGGAGGGGGCGATTGGCGGGGGCGAGATGAAGCGCGCATTCGGAGACCCGTGGCGGCCGCGCCTGCGCTCGCTCCTGCTGCTGCCGTTCGTGCTGCGCGTCGTCGATCGGCTCGAGCGGCCCCTGCGCGCCTTCGGCGTCGAGCCGGTCGCGTTTCGCGCCATCCTGACGCTGCGGCTCGAGCTCGATCTGCGCGAGTCCAGCTTTGCCGGTTCGGGCACCGGTTCGGCGGGTTCGCCCGGTGCGTCGTTCCAGGTCGGCCTGGCGCTGATCGCCACCGGCTTCTGGCTGGCCGGCATGATGCCCGGCATCGCGGCCTTCTTCGTCGAGGACTCGTTCCTGTGGATGGCGCTCGGCCAGGGCATGGTGAGCGGGATGATCGTGATGGTGCTCCTGAGCCACTTCGCGACGCTGCTCGTGGACGCCACCGACGTCGACGTCATCGGGCCGCTGCCGGTCCCCGGCCGCACCCTGTTCGCCGCGCGCCTGGCGCACACGTTCGTCTACATGGGGCTGCTCGGCGGCGTGTTCGCGATCTGGCCGACGTTCCTCGGCTGCTTCCGCCACCCGTGGTGGCTCGTGCTCCCGCTCGTTCCCCTCGCGACGTTCCTCTCCTCGCTGCTCGCGCTCGCCGCGGTCGGCCTGCTGTTCACCGCAGCCCTGCGCCTCTTCGGGCCCTCGGCGTTTCAACGCGCGGTGCTGTGGATCCAGGTGGGGGCCACGGCCTTCACCTTCGGCGGCTTCCAGCTCCTCGTGCGCGCGCTGCCGATGGAGGCGATCACGGCCGCGGCCTCCGAGTTCCCCCCGTGGCTGGCGCTGCTGCCGCCGTTCTGCTTCGGGAGTTTGTTCGAGGTCGCGCGGGGCAACCTCGGCGGGCTGCGCTGGCTCGGCGCCCTGCTCGCGTTCGTCCTGCCGCTCGGCGCCGCGTTCGTCGCCGTGCGGCTCGCCACCGGCCACTTCGCGCAGGCCCTCGGGGGGGCCGTCACGCGCGGTCGGCAGCGGGTGGGGTTCGCCCGCGGACTCTTCGCACGCCTGAGCCCGCGCCTCTGCGCGACGCCCGAGGAGCGCGCGGGGTTCGAGCTCGGGCTGGCGATGTCGCGGCGCGAGCCGATGTTCGTGCGCGCCATCTGGTCGCAGGTCATCGGCTTCACGGCCATGGGCCTGGCGCTGACCCTGGTACCCGGTCCGGGGGTGGAGTGGCTGGGCGTGTACGGCGTGCTCATGACGCTGTACCTGTTCGTGGTGCTCGCCCCCGGAGCCCTCGAGACGAGCCAGGTCGGTTCCAGCTCGGAGGCGCGCTGGATCTACCACCTCGTCACGCACGAGCGCCGCCGCCGGGTGCTGCTGGGATCGACCAAGGCGCTGCTCGTCGGAACGGCCGCGCCCGCGTTCCTCCTCGCGGCGCTGCTGCTCCTCCTCGTGGGCGGCCCCGGCGTGCTGCCCGACGTGTTGCTCGTCGCGACGACCGGGACGGCGCTGACGCTGAACGCGGGGCGCCGCATGAAGCTCTCGCTGCCGTTCGTGATGGACCTGCGCGCCGCCACGCCGAGCCTGCGCAACCTGCCGACCGTGTTCGGGATGCTCCTGGCCCTCGGGCTGCTGGCCCTGGTGCACGTGCTGCTCCGGCTGCTGCATCCGCTCGCGCCGCTCGCGGGAGCCGGCCTCGCCGCGTTCTGGATGCTCTGGGAGCTGCGGCGGTTCCGGGGTCCGGAGCTCGTGCGCGATCCGGACACGCCGCCCGAGATGCGCCGCGGTCTCGCGCCGGTCGCGAGCGACGGCTCGCGCTGAGGCGCCGCGTCAGTTGCGCGCGCGCCGACCGGCGACGTAGAGCCCGCTGCGCCGGGGATCCAGCGATCCGTCGGGGTGGAAGAAGCGCCAGCGACCCTCGCGCAGTCCGCCGATGAACTCGCCGTCCGAGGCGGGCTGACCGTCGGCGTACCACTCGGTCCAGCGCCCTTCGCGCCGGCCCTGTTCGTAGCGGCCGCGGCGCTGCCACTCGCCGTTCTCGTGCCACTGCAGCCACGGGCCGTGGCGCAGGCCCTCGCGATAGAAGCCGTGCGAGCGCCGCGCACCGCTCGGGTACCAGTCGACCCAGCGGCCGTCGCGCTCGCCGTGCAGGCTGCGACCCTCGCGGCGTTGCTGGCCGTCGGACCACCACTCGCGCCGTCGTCCGTGTTCGCGCCCCTCGGCGTAGGAGGTCTCGGACTCGAGCGCGCCGTTCGCGTGCCACGCGCTCCACGGTCCGGTCGCCAGGCCCGCGGAGAACGAGCCGCGCGCGAGCGTCTGCCCGGTCGGGTGCCAGAAGGACCACGGGCCGGTGGGCAGGCCGTCCTGGAAGGCACCCTCGGCGCGCGGCGTTCCGTCGGGATAGCGGAAGGACCAGGGTCCGGTCGGGACTCCGCCCGCGAGCCGGCCCTCGGCGCGCAGCACGTCGTCGACGCGCAGGGCGACGGCGTCTTCGTCGTCCGCCCCCGGTTCGGGAATCGCATCGTCGGCGATCGGCGCGCCGACCGGCGAATCCGCGGACGCCGCGGCGGGACTCTCGAGCAGCACGCGCAGCGCGTCGGAGACGAGGCTCTCGACTCCGCCGGAGGCGACGAACTCGAACTCCGCCGCGAGGGACGCGTCCTCGGCGAGCGCCGCGCGGCCCGTTGCGCGCTCGTGGGCCCGGTTCGGGCCGGCCGCGACGGGCTGCGGGTCCCGGCTCTGCGAGAGAGCCAGCAGCACGAGTGCGCCGGACAGGGCGAGCACGACGAACAGAGGTAGCTGGTCCAGTCCCGTGCGGCGCGCGAGCATGATCTCCTCCCGGGTCTCAAGGACCGCGGGGGACCTCCTTGCGCGCTGCCGCGGGTTGGCGGCGCCGTGCGCCGGGCCTCTCGCCGGTCCGGAGCTGCGGCGGGGTCTCGCGCCCGACGTCGTGGCCCGGGCCGGGTGCGGGGTCCGCGGGCGCGTCGCGCCCGGGTTCCGGGGCGCCGTCGCCGCGGGCTTGTCGCTGTTCCCGGGTTTCGCGGGGCTCGGTCCGGGGCTCGGTCCGGGGATCGGTCCGGGGATCGGGTCGGCGCAGCTCCGGCGGCTCCGCGGCCGGCGCCTCGCCCGGAGGCCGGGCCAGCCTGGCGAGCACGCTCTCGAGCGCGCCCGGGACCGACGGACCGAAGTCCGCCTCGAACGTGGCGAAGCGCAGCACGCCGCGCCGGTCGAGCACGACCGTCGCCGGGCCGCGTCGAATGGACCACGGGACCTCGTCCGCGGCGGGGTCGGCGATCACCGTCGGCCAGTCCACGCCGTGCTCGGCGCGCGCGCGTCGGAACGCGCGCTCGTCCTCGCCGAGGTGCACGCCGAGGAGCACCACGTCCGCGGCCTCGCGGTCCTCCAGCCAGCGCGTCCAGGTCTCGAGGGGGGCCGGGCGGTCCGCTGCTGCTCCGTGCCGCACGCGGCGCGCCTCTTCCAGACCCCAGAACGTGACGATCACCGGCCGACCGAAGAGCTCGGAGAGGCGCACCTCGTTGCCGTCGACGTCGCGCGCCACGAAGTCGGGCGCGACGGTTCCCGGCACCAGGTGCTCGAGGCGCCACGCCGCGTCGCGGGCCTCGACCGCGGCGGGGGTCCCGGGGAACGCACCGAGCAGGCGGCGCAGCAGCGCGAGCGCGCGCCGGCGTGCCCGCGGTTGCGCGTTCGCCGCGAGCTCGGCCTCCGCCTCCGCCAGGAGTGCCGCGGCGCGCGCGTCGTCGTCGCCCGCGATCGACCGGAAGCGCTGCGCGAGGTCGCGCGCCGCTTCCCGGCCGAGCCGCCTTGCGTCCGCGCGCAGCGCGCGCAGGACGCCCGGCTCCTCCGCGAGGATCCACGGAGCGTCCGCCGCACCGGCAGCGAGGTCGTCGTACAGCGCCCGGCGCCGCGCGAGGGCTTCCGGGTCGGCTCCGAGCGCACCCGACTGCAGCAGCCAGGCGGCGGCGCGCAGCGACCCGCGATCGGCGAGCCGCTCGAAACGGTCTCGGTAGGAGGCGACCAGCCAGCCGTCCGCGAGCCCGGTCGGGGCCAGGGACTGCAGCAGGTCGCGGTAGTCGTCACGGAGCTCGAGGGCTTGGTCCTCGAGCGTCCGCGTCGTTTGCTGGCCGGGCGGCAGCGCCGTCGGGGAAGGCGACGGCGACGCCAGCGCAGCGAGAAGGATTAGAAAGAGGATGGGCAAGGTCGGATTCCTCCACTCCACTCTTGGGTCCTGCGCGCACCGTGCAAAACCGATTCGCCGGGATCGAAGGGGACTTCAGGCGCTTCGCTCCGGACGAGTCCGCACCGGCGGCTGGACCGCACGTCCGTCCTTGGGACGAAGTGGGGACCTATCACGGTTCCACCGTCTCCGGATTCGGTGTCCGCGGGACCGCTTTTTCCAGGAAACGGGTTCTCTCGTCGAATCGGCTTTCGTCGATTCGGCGGCGTCCGCCGCGGCTCACCCCGCTCCGGTCTGGGTGGCTCGATCCCCGGATGCGGCCTTCAGGCGGGCGCGCAGCCGCCGAAGGCGGTCGCCAGCACGAGCGCCCAGAGCACGAGTTTCGGGGCCGAGGACAGGCAGCCGGCGCGCAGGTAGCGCTGCTGGAGGGAGCCGCCGCACTTCTCGC
>CAYGPA010000168.1:8939-10151 GCA_964351535.1 uncultured Planctomycetaceae bacterium | reverse complement strand
GGGAGCTCCGCCTGGAAGCGCGTCGGGAACGTCAGCAGGAACCACGTACCCGGCGAGCGCGCCTCCAGCGCGAGCAGCGCGGGGAGATTATCGACCGGCTCGCTCTTCGCAGCCAAGTAATCCTGGACCGGAAAGGTGGTCATGTCGGCGGTCACGAGGACCTCCCCGGGGGCGCGCTCGGCCTCGACGAAGGCCACGGCGCCGGCGTAGTCCTGCTTGGGCCCCCACGCGCGCTGGACGGTCCACGCGCCGCCGGCGATCAGGACCAGGCCCGCGGCGAGCTGGAGCGCGCGCTCGCGCCGCGGCCCGAGCCTGCTCGCGACGAGTCCGGTCCAGCCCGACACGCCCCGCAGGGCGAGGAGCACGAAGAAGCCCGCCGAGAAGAAGAAGAAGCGCGGCCAGAGGTTGTGCTTCATGGCCACGATCGCAGCGGCGGTCACGAGGGCCGGGAGGAGCATCACGGCCAGCACGACCCGGCACTGCCGCGCGTAGCTCCAGAGCCCCCATCCGCCGACCAGCGCGGCGCCGGCCAGCGCGAACCAGCCGCCGGGCAAGCCGTCCGCGAGACGGCCGAGCGTCTCGGTCACGAGCCAGAGCGGGTTCTTCCAGTCCGTTTCCTTGCCCGGCATCGTCGGCGCGAGCAGCGTGTCGAGGAACTGCGGCAACACCAGCGAGTACAGCAGGCACGCGAGGCTCGCCGCGAAGCCGAAGCCGACGAGCGGCATCCAGCGGTTGCGCCCCATGCCAGGCGAGCTCGAATCGGCACCCGGCCCGCGCGAGAACGCCAGCAGACCGAGCCAGATCAGCCCGTGCGCCGCGACCACGAGCACCGCCGTGGCGTGCGTGTAGGCGGCCAGCGCCATCCACATGCCGTACTGCGCCGGCAGGCACAGTCCGCCGCCGCGCCGCGAGATCAAGCGCAGGAAGGCGGTGCTGCCGAGCAGCGTGAAGAACAGGAGTCCCGTGTACCCGCGCGCGTTCTGCGAGAACCACACGTGGTGGTACGACACGGCGAGCAGCGCGGCGGCGAGCAGCGCCTCCCGCTCGGGGGCCACGCGGCGGCCGAAGAGCCAGACGGCGACGAGGCTCGCCGCACCGAAGAGCGCCGCCGGCAGCCGCAGCGCGAAGGCCTCGTCGCCCACCGACCCGGCGGAGGCGACGAACGGGCGCGCGGCGATCGAGTACAGCAGGTGCTGGTTCTTGCTGTCGAAC
>CAYGPA010000168.1:5561-8929 GCA_964351535.1 uncultured Planctomycetaceae bacterium | reverse complement strand
CCGCGAGCAGCGCCGCGGCCAGCAGCGCCTCGCGCTCGGCGGCGACGCGCCGGCCGAAGGCCCAGGCGGCGGCGACGCTCGCGGCGCCGAGCAGCGCGGCGGGCGCGCGCAGGGCCGCAGCCTCGCCGGCCGGCTCCGCCGCGGCCACGAACGGGCGCGCGAGCACGGAGTACAGCAGGTGCTGGTTCTTGCTGTCGAACGTGGTGACGATGGCCCCCAGCGGCCGGCGGACGTAGTGCACGAGCGTGTCGATCTCGTCGAACCAGAGCCCCTCTCCGAGGCGCACGAGGCGCAGCCCGAGTCCGACCGCGACGATCACCGCCAGGGCGATCCACGTTCCGGCGGCGGCGGGCTCCGGCGTGCGAACGCCCGCGGCCATCAGCGGCTCCCGCTCTCCCTCGAGCCGCAGCACGCCGGCCGCCAGGAGCACGAGGGCGTGCAGCCCGACGACCATCCGCAGGACCTGAACGCCCTGGACGTTCGCCTCGGTCGGCTCCCCGCCCACGAGCCAGCTCGCGACGCCCTCGGCGGGCAGCGCGAACGCCGCGGCGGCCAGCAGGATCGCGGAGATGCGGAGCACGAGCTTCATGCGGGGCGGCAGCCTTCGGGGGCGGCGGGGCGAGGTCGAGCGGGATCGGAGCCGCCCTGGCGGGCAGCGTATCGGCGGAACGGCGCGACACCAGCGCGTCGTTATCGGCTCCCGGCGGCCGGGACCTGGCCCCACGGGAGAGACGAAGGAGCCGGAGCGCTACAATTCCGCCCGGGGAGAGGCTCGTCCGCGGAGGCGCGCCCGGAGAGCGGGCCGAGCGATCGGCGCACGACCTGGAGAGGAGAAAATGGGACGAACCGCAAGCCTCGCAGCGCTCCGATGCCTGCTCGGACTCACTCTGCTGGCGCTGCCTGGCGCCGCGTTCCAGGAGGCCGGAAACTACCTCGGCAAGCCACCCTTCGCCGGATCCTCCGTGGCCTCGGGCGAACTGGGCTCCGCCAGCGTGAAGTGGCTGGCGCCCGACGGCTCGTCCCTCGGCGCGCCCGACCCGGCGAAGGAGGTCGTCGTCCATCAGCATCCGCTGCCGGGCGAGGACCTCGACGCGAACGACCCGGTCTTGACGCTGCTGTCGGTCCCCACGGTCGTCGTTCCCGACCTGGCCGGGATGACCCTCGAAGCCGCGCAGGGCGTGGCCGGGCGCTGGGGCCTGGAGGTCGTCGCGCACACCAGCGAAGGCGTCCTCTCGACCCAGGGAGACGCGCTGATCGCCAGCAACGACCCGAGCCAGACCACGGGCACCAAGGAGCCCGGCACGTCGATCAGCGTCGGCGGCACGGTCGGCGTCATCCTCGTGTCGCCGGGTAGCTTCTTCTCGACCGCCTCGACGTGCGCCGCGGCCTTCGCGGCGGGAGCGGTCCTCGCCGCGCTCGTGACCTCGGCCCTCGCCAAGCGCTCGCGCGCGCGCGTCAGCTAAGCTAGCCCGATGAGCACCTTGATGAAACGGGTACGTCCCAAGTGCCTCGCCGGCCCGTCGCGCCGGGCGATGCTCGCCTTGATCCTCGTGTGCGCGGCGTGCTCGGGCCTCGACGTCCGCGTCACGCAGGAGCCCGACGCGGACCTGGCGTCGCGCGAGACGTACGCCTTCCGGCTGGCCGTCGTCCCCGACGGCAACGCCGTCGACGAGAAGATCCGGCGCGCCGTCGACGAAGCGCTCCAGGCGCGCGGCCTGCGCAGCGTCCAGCGCGACCAGGCCGAGCTCGTCGTGGACTGGTCCACCGCGATCGAGGAGCGCACGAACTACAAGGACCCCTACTACGCGGCCTTCTACAGCGCCGAACGGTACGAGCTGGGCAGGCTGACCCTGACGCTGCGCGACCCCGACACGGATCAGGTCCTGTGGGAAGGCTCGACCGAGGAGAAGCTGCGCGACGTGGCCCGTGGGTACGGAGTCAACGAGCTGAAGTTCGTGGAGACGAACGACGAGCGCTACTGGCAGATCGATCAGCGCATCGAGGCGCTGGTTGCCCGGTTCGGGGACTGAGGCCGCGCTCCGCGGTGTGAATCCCGCGCCCGGCCCGCACGTCCGGGTTCGCGCCCTTGCACGGCGCGCGCCCCCTCCCTACGGTGCCCGCGATCGTTCGCGTCGGGGGATGAAGGATTCGATCGCACCCTGGGTGCGGTCTCACCCACGGAATCCGTCTTCATGTTCCTCGACCGTCGCCGACTACGCCTCGTGAACCTCGCTCTGCCCGCGCTCCTGCTCGCGGCGCCGCTCCCCGCCCTCCACCGTGCCGCGAGTGGGAGCGCCAGCATCCCCTCCGGAGCCCCCATCGCGCTGCCCGCGGTCGTCGGCGACCTGCAGGCGTTCGTGGAGACGGAGCTGCTGCCGTCGATTCCAGGCGTACCGGGAACCGGCAGCGAGGTGTCCCCGACGGGTCAGCGCAACCAGTACGTGCTGCCCACGACCTCGCAGCTCGCGACGTTCCGCGGCGTCGTCCGGCGCATGCTGTCGGGCGACTTCGTCGGCGCGCACCTCCTGGCGAAGACCGTCAGCGCCACCTACAACGTCGTCGAGTTCACCGACACGGTGCACGGCGGCGTGCACTACGTGTTGATGGAGGGTGTGCCCGGCAGCATCCCCGCCCCGGTCGACCACGCACAGGGAGTTCACCTCACCCACCGCAGCGACCCCACACGCCGGGGCTGGGGCACGTACGTGTTCCGCCCCACGCCCGTCAAGCCGGTCGGCTTCAGCGCGCCCCACCCCAAGGACGACCTCGACACCGCGGAACTCGCGGTCGAGGCCTACCTGCTCACGGGCGGCCGGTACCTCTCGATCGCCGGCACGGATCGGGACCAGAACGTCCGCCTGGGAGCGTGCACGCAGTCCCCGACGCGCGCGTTCGGCCAGTCCGACATGGCGCACAACGCCGAGACGGTCTTCCAGATCGCGTTCGAGGAGCTGTACGCGGCGGAGGACGAGCTGCACCACGTCCAGATCCACGGCAGCTCGTCGTGCTCGGACGACGTCTTCCTGAGCAACGGCGTGGCGACACCGCCCAACGCGCTGAACGTGCTCGCGCAGCGGATCCAGGCCGTCTCGTCCAGCTGGGCGCAGGGTGGGCCGACGCTGTCGGTCGACGTGTACGACCATCCGGGAGACTGCTCGCTGCGGGGCTGGAAGAACATCCAGCTGCGCTTCGCCGCCGGCAGGACGCACGACTCGCTGTGCGCCTCGGGGCTGCCGGCCAACCCCTCGCGGTTCTTCCACGTCGAGTGCCACCTGAGCGCGCGCCTGGAGCCCGGCGACCCGCTCGCGACGCCCGGGGTGAACCGCGCCGTGGTCCTCACGGCGATCCAGCAGACGTTCTGAGCCGCG
>CAYGPA010000168.1:0-5461 GCA_964351535.1 uncultured Planctomycetaceae bacterium | reverse complement strand
AGCGCGCCGTCGAGCCAGCGGCCGCAGCCGAGGCCGTTGCGCGCCAGGTAGCCGACGTGGCCGCCGGAGGGCTCGACGTGCAGGAGCGTGGAGGGCGAGAGCGCGTGCTCCTCGTAGGCGCGCGGGTCGACGAAGGGATCGTCTCCGGCCGTGACGATGACGGCCGGCGTCGCGATCTCCGCCAGGCGCGGCAGCGTCGAGCACTTGTCGTAGTAGTCCTGCCCGCTGGCGAAGCCCGCCTCGGGCGCCGTGAAGAGGTCGTCGAACTCCATCAGCGAGGCCGTCGCCGGAATCCGGTAGCGGCGCTCGAGCAGGCCGTCGCGCTCGCGCTGACGGATCGCACGGCGCAGCCGCCACAGGAAGCGCAGCTCGTAGAGCCGGTTCAGCCCGCGGCCGATGTCGACCGACGCGCGGCCGATGTCGACCGGCGGGTTGACGGCGACGAGGCCGTCGGGGAGCGGCTCGATCTTTTGGATGGCCTGCAGCAGCGCGGCGTTGCCGCTGAGCGAGAAGCCCACGACGAGGTGCACGCGGTCGGGCGCCTCGTCGCGGCTCGCCGCGAGCACCGCGCGCAGGTCGTGCGAGCTGCCCGAGTGGTACGGACGCCGCGCGAGGCCGCGACCGGCGCCGCAGCCGCGGTGGTTCACGGCCCAGACCTCGTGGCCGCGCGCGCCCAGCGCCGCCGCCGTGCGGCGCATGTAGTCGGCGTCGGCGTCCCCGGAGAGGCCGTGGAAGAGGTGCACGCGCACCCCGCTCGTGCCGGGCAGCTCGTGGACGACGAGCCGGTCGCCGTCGCCGAGGTCCACGCGGCGCTCGCGAGCGGCACGCTGCGAGACGCGCGGCGCCCCCGCGGGAAGCACGTGCCCCAGCAGCGTCTGCGCATGCCCTCCGCGCGCCCAGGGCGGGGGAGCGCAGAGGACGGAATAGCGTCGAAGGGGCACGGGCGCGGCAGGATAGGAAGTTCGCGGAGCGAAGTCCTCGACCGCCGTGCGCGCGGGTGCGCCCCCCGCGTTGACCCGGGTCAGGGAGTCGCGCGCCGGGAGAGGCGGACGCCTCGAGCCGGATTGCCGGCCTTGGGGTGGTCGGATCGACGGAAGGCCGAGCGCGCGAACGGCTGATTGGTGTACCAGCTGCCGCCGCGGAAGACCCGGTCGCCCGTGTCCTCGACCGACTCGTCGCGGCACCACTCCGAGACGTTGCCGTGGACGTCGAAGAGCCCGAAGGCGTTCTCCGCGAACGAGCCGACGGGTGCGTGCATGCTGTAGCCGTCGCTCCAGGGCAGGAGCGGTCTCAGCGGCGACAGCTCGAGGGCCGCGGCGTCCGCCAGGTTCTCGCGCCCCTCCAGGGCCTCCAGCGCCTCTCCCCAGCACCAGGTCGTGGCCGAGCCGGCGCGGCAGGCGTACTCCCACTGTCCCTCCGTCGGCAGTACGAGGTCCGCGCGCTGGCCGAACTCGACGCACTCGAACCACGTCACGCGCTCGACGGGGTGCAGACCGCTGACGGGTTGGTCCGCGCGGGGCATCTGGACTCGACCCAGGACAGGCCTCCCCATCGCGAGCTTGGAGTCGTTCGAGTCCATCACGCGCTTCCACTGCGCCTGGGTCAGCTCGTACTTGGAGATGAAGAAGGGCTCCAGCGCGACGTCGTGCAGCGCTTCGATGTCCTCGACGCGGCCGAGCTCGTGCTCGGGCGACCCCATGGCGAAGGTCCCCCCCGGCAACAAGATCAGCACGACTCCCGACTCGGACCCGAGGTCGAGGCGTCCCGTCTTCTCGTCCGCGACGGCGGGGCGCTCCCCGGTCCGGACGTGCCAGAACTCCCAGAGCCCGGTCGTCGGGTTGCGCTGCAGCGGCACGAGGCCGGGGACCGGCTCGAGTGCGAAGTCCGCGAAGCGAGCGTCGGCGGCCACGTCGTCCGCGGCCTGCGCCCACTCCGCGGCGTGGTCGTCGACGGTGCGCGCGACGACCGTCGTGGCGAAGTCGCGGCGCGCGGTCACGCGCGGCAGGAGCAGCGCGAGCTGGTCGAGGTTCGCGAGCAGCCCGGCGAGCTCGGCCGAGCCCGGCTCGACCGCGGCCTCGACCGCGTACTCGTCGCGGCGGGCGAGCAGCGCGTCGACGCGCCGGATCCAGGCCTCGAGGGCGGGCAGGCGATGCGGGAGGGCCGGGTACAGCTCGCGCTCTTCGCGCACGAGCACGTCGGCCGACTCGACGTCGAGCATCCGCTCGGTCACGGCCAGCGCCTCCTCCGCCTGTCCGCGCGCCCGCGCCTCCTCGTCCGCGGCGCGCTGCAGCCCGAGGACGAACAGCGTCGCCGCGACGAGCAGCGCGACGACACCTGCCGCCGCCGTCAGGGCGATGCCCTTGTTGCGCTGCACGGCCAGCCGCGCGTGGTACGTGAGCGTGCCGCGGCGCGCCTGGATCGGGCGCTTGCCGAGGAAGTTCTCGATGTCGCGCGCGAGCTCCTGCGTGTTGGAGTAGCGCTCCAGCGGGCGCCGCCGCATGGCCTTGCGGCAGATCGCGGCGAGCTCCGGGTCGACGTCCGGCACGACCTCGAGCACGTCCGGCGGCGGCCCCTGCAGCAGCATGCCGAGCACCGTGCGCGCCGAGATGCGCGAGCCCGAGGTGACGTAGGGCATCTGCCCGGTCAGCAGCTGGTACAGCATCGCGCCGATCGCGTAGACCTCCGACCGCGGCCCGAGCTCCTCGATGCGCCCCTCGGCCTGCTCGGGCGACATGTAGGACGGCGTGCCGACGACGTCGCCGTCCATCGTCAGCAGCGGCGAGCCCGGTGTCTGCGACTTCGCGATCGAGCGGTCGGTCGCGACGACGACGCTGGGGGGATCGTCGGAGACCGGACGCAGGCGCAGGTCGCGCGAGTCGGGTCGCCCCATGACGCGCGCCAGACCCCAGTCCATCACGTACACCTCGCCGAAGCGTCCGACCATGACGTTGGCCGGCTTCAGGTCGCGGTGCAGGACACCCTTCGAGTGCGCGTAGGCCATCGCCTCGCACACCTTGATCACGACGCCGAGGGCGCGCGTCTGCGTCCAGCCCTCCTCGCCCGTGGCCACGAGTTCGAGCACGCGCTTGAAGTCGCGGCCGCGCACGAGCGGCATCGTGAAGAACGCGCAGCCCTTCCCGTCGACGCCCAGCTCGTGGACGGGAACGATGCCGGGGTGCTCGAGCTGCCCGGTCACCTGCGCCTCCTCGAGGAAGCGGGTCAAGGGTCGCTGCGGCTCCTCGTCGCGCTTCGTGTCGACGCCGTCGGGCAGCACCTTCATCGCCAGCGTGCGCCGCAGGTCGCTGTCCCAGGCGCGCAGGATCACGCCCATGCCGCCGCGCGCGACCTCGCCGCGCAGCTCGAAGCGGTCGGAGCGACTGCGCGCCGCCGTCAGCCGCCCGAGGAGCTTCTTCGTCTCCTCGACCTCGGCGGCGCGCGCGTCCTGCTCGTGCTGGGCGCGCTCGGCCTTCAAGCCCGCCAGGCGGTCGGCGACGGCGGTGTCGAGGTCCTCCTCCACGGCGGCGTCGTCGATCGCGGTCTGGAGCACGCCGAACTCGTGCCGCAGGCGCCGCAGGTCTCCGGCCAGGTCGCGGTTGCGGCTGCAGAGCCGCCGGAAGCCACGCTCGTCCTCGAGCTCGTTCTCGGCCAGGTACGCGGCCAGGACCTCCTCGGCCTGCGCCCGGCGCTGCTCCTCCGAAACCTTCATCATGGCCGTGCCTCTCGCCTGCGAACTCCGAGAAAAGGCGGGGCCCGCCCAGGCACCTCCTCCCCGAAGGCATCCGCGCGGGCCCCTGCTCCCCTGCTTCTGAGAGCGGAAAGCAGAAAGGCGCGGCAGGCGCTTTCTCCGAAAAGAAACCCGCCCTGGCGGGTCGTCCCGAATTCGAGCCTCAGCGCGGGGCGCCGAGCGCAGATTCGTCGGGGAGGGCGTCGGGCAGCGGCTCGACGGCGGTCGAGCGCGCGCCGCGCAGGCCGCGCAGCCACTCCTGGCGGCGGCCGGCGAAATCGCGGCGCCACTGGCCCAGGGTCTTGCCGAAGCGGAAGCCGATCAGGGTCGAGATGAACTCCCAGCACGTCGAGGCGTTGACGTGGGAGAGGCCGTTGCCGCGCATGCGGGCGAACACGTTCAGCTCGAAGATGCGCACGCCCATGTAGTGGGCCTTGACCATCATCTCGGGGTCGAGGAACCAGCGCTTCGAGCGCAGGTCCATGACGCTGAGGACGTCGCGGTGCGCGATCTTGGGGCTGCCGTTCACGTCCAGCGAGTCGATGCGCGGCCAGAGGACGAGGACGAACAGGTTGTAGGCGACCGACACGACCTTGCGGCGGAAGCCGTCGAGGCGGAAGCGCCGGCGGACCTTGCCGATCGTCAGCGGGTCCATGTTCTTGATGACCGAGAACAGGCGCGCGACGTCCTCCGCGTCCACCTGGCCGTCGGCGGGGATGATGCCGATCCACGGCGCGCGGCAGACGGGGATCGATTCGAGCACGCCCTTGCCGTAGCCCTCGTTCACGTCCACGCGGTGGTTGACGATGGGCATGCCCTGCTGCACGAACTCCGCGATGATCTCGCCGGTGCGGTCGCTCGAGCCGTTGTCGCAGGCGATCAGCTCGAGGCGATGGCCCGCCTTCTCGAAGGCCGCCACGAACTCGGGGATCGTGTAAGGGATCACCTCCTGCTCGTTGTAGCAGGGCATGATGAAGGAGATCTCGGGCAGCTCGCCCGCGGCAGGTGCGCGCTCGTCAGGCATCGCCCTCGCCCCTGGCCACGAGCAGCTGCTCGTCGCGTTCGTGCACGAAGGCGCGGCGCAGGTCGCGCGCGAACATCGTGCGCGTGAACTTCCCCAGGCCTGCGGGGTGCTCGCCGAACACGTCGATCTTGGCGTTGATGAGCTTCTGCTTCTCCGGCTCGACCACCGCGCGCAGGACCTGCGGCGCGTCGTGGCGGAAGTCCGACAGGGGGCGGCCGTAGCCGTCCGCGGCCCAGGCGTCGACGTCGTAGACCGTGGTCCACTCGACCTCACGCGCGATCTGCTCCTCGAACGGTGCGTGCAGCATGACCGCGCGCATGTAGCCGCTGATCGTGCGGAGCTCGTCGACCTCGAAGGCGGTGCCGCGCTCGTTCAGCGTGCGCTCGATGACCTGCTCGATGTACGTGATGGCCGGCTCGGTCGCGTAGAAGCGGCCGATCATCGAGTACTTGCTGAGCAGGTTCCCGCCCAGGGTTCCGTCGACCAGCTCGTGGTAGTGCGCGCCCGACCACGCCAGGCACTCGTCGCGGCTCTCGAAGAGCTCCTCCTCGCTCTCGCGCACGAAGTCGTCGAGGACCTTGCGCAGCCCGGCCGGCGCCTGGTCCAGCGAGTCCTTGAGGCCGCGGACGAGGTCGTACTCCTTCAGTCCGTGCAGCTTCGCCCACGCGAAGGGCTCGTCGAAGTTGCCCTCGTAGAAGTAGATCGTCAGCAGC